>JAGHAJ010000120.1 GCA_021161545.1 Synergistota bacterium
CCTGTTCCTGAAGATGTGGATGTTCTGTTTTCTCAGCAACCTGCGGCTGCAGTGTATCTCTCCGGTGGTAGGGGAGTGGAGCTACTTGGAAAGTTACGTAAATATTACCCTGATAATTCTGTGCTGGTTGCAGGACATAAGGTTTCAAGGAGAGAGGAAGTAGTAGTGAGTAGGCGATTGTGTGAGTGGACGGCAGATATTGAGTTTTCTCCTAATCTTACACTCTTTTTGATTAGGAAGGATGCCAAAGATAAGAAGTCCAAACTGTATTCAGGTGAACGATGAAGTATGCACTGATATGCGTTGGAAGGAACTGCGAGGAAATCAGAAAAGCGTTGCCCTTCTCTGTTGAGCTCAAAGGCACATTGAGAGAGCGGATAGAAAAAGCATTTAAGTACTATAATGCTGTGATATTTGTTGGGAGTCTTGGAATACTGGTCAGGCAGATAGGCGAAATGATGGTGTCGAAGTTTGTTGACCCGGCTGTAATTGTAGTAGATGAAAGGCTAAGGTTTTGCATACCTGTTTTATCTGCTCATATTGGTGGTGCTTCTGATATATGTCTCTTGATGAGCAAGAATCTGGGTTGTAAGCCTGTCTTTACAACTGCTACCGATGTCAATGATATTGTGGGAGTTGATAGACTTGCGAGAAGGTACAATTTTGCCTTTTTACATAGGGATGGAATAAAGGATGTAAATCAGAAACTTCTTTTGGGCGGAGAGATTACTGTATCAGGTACTCTTGGCAGGATGAAGCTTCCGCCTGGATATACCTATGTTGATAGCAGGGCAGATGTAGGTGTAAATAGTAGAGGTTCAGTGGTCACTCTTCTTCCCAGAGATGTGGCTATGGGAGTGGGTTTTCACGCTGGTGTAGATGTGTGTGATGTTTATAGAGAGTATATGTCTTTGCTGCCGTTGGGTTTGCGTCTCAGGGTGGGAATGGTAGCCACGATTGGGAGTAGATGGAAGTTGCCGCTCTTTCATGAGTTTGCAAGACTTGTAGGTGCATTACACACGAGAAAGTGTACTCTGGATGAGATACGAACTGCAGAGAGGCAGCTTGGTATTAATGTAAATAGAACTGTGATGCGTTATATGGGAGTTTCTGCTGTAGCGGAGCCCTGTGGCTACATTGCGTCTTTTGGTGGAAAACGTCTTCTCACAGTTAAAGGCAAGATATCTAAATTCTCCCTCTTTCAGATAGCTAATTTTCTCTGGCAGGAAGGTGTGTTCAATGGTGAGGAGGTTCCGAACTCTATAAGATGAGTGCAATCTTTGTGGTGGGAATAGGTCCTTCTGGTGGGGAGTATATGACGAAGAGGGCTTTTGAAGTGTTGGATATGGTGGATGTCGTCGTTGGATATAGGGGTTATCTTGACAGGATTTCAGATGTAATTTTAGGTAAGGAATGTGTTTCATACAGCATGGGGGGAGAGGTTAAGAGGGCTTTACATGCGGTTCAGCGAGCCAGGAAGGGCGAAAGGGTGGCTATTGTTTCTGGTGGGGATGCAGGGGTTTATGGCATGGCGTCCCTTGTGCTTGAAGTGGTTCCTGCTGATGTGGATGTTGAGATTGTTCCTGGTGTTACTTCCGGCATTGCTGCCGCATCTCGTTTGGGTGCCCCGATATCGCTTGATTTTGCTGTTGTTAGTTTGAGTGACATACTTGTTCCGTGGAGTGTTATAAGACATAGGGTAGTGTGCCTTGCTAAAAGTGGAATAACAACGGTTATATACAATCCTGCAAGTAAGAGCAGAAGATGGCAGCTTTTGGAAGCCTTTAGGGTGTTTGTTGATGTGAGGGGTAGCTTCTATGTTGGAGTTGTAAGGAAGGCATTTATGAAAGGTGAGACTGTCTTTGTCTTCAAAAGTGATGAATCCCCCAAAGGTTGGTTTGATGAAGTAGATATGCTTTCTATTGTGTTTTTCTGTGATTCTAAGTGTTTTCTGAAAGGCAATAGGTTGATACTGCCGAGGGGATATAAGCTGTGAAAGTATGGGTTATTGGTGGAACTGTTGAAGCAAGATTGTTCTGTGAAAAGGCGGGATATCTGGATGGTTTGGAACTGTTTGTTACCACGGTTAGAAAACCTGTAGTTCCTTACCCTGTGCCTGTTAGTGTTGGGTGTGTTGATGCTGTGTGGGAAAAGGAGGATTGTATATGTGTCGATGGGGTTTGTGTTGACCTCATACTTGATTTCTCTCACCCACATGCTGTAGGGCTGAGAAGGCTGTTGGAAGGTCTTTCCAGAGATAGAATTATAGCTTATCAGAGAAGGGGGGTGGTAAAGGACGAATATAGACTGGTTGACAGTTACGATGAGATGGCAGTACGGTTGAAAGAGATGCGGGTAGGTAGCTTGTTGGCATTTCTTGGGGCGAAGGGTGGAAGGAATTTGCTTGATAGCATGAGAGGAATCAGGTATGCACCTAAGGTGTATCTTCGCTCTATCTGGAGGGTAGATGGTGTTGAGTATATACCGTTTGAAGTAGGTAAACTTAGAGACGTGAAAAAGTTGATTAAAGAGATAAGACCTGAGGTTGTTGTGTTTAAGGATTCGGGTGTGGAAGGTGGCACATTGGAGAAGATTTCTGCGTGCGAAAGTCTTGGAGTTCCATATGTAGCCCTAAGGATGCCCAGAAAGGTGGGTGGAAAGATCTTTTTTAGTCTTGGTGATGTGGTGAATTTTCTTAAGAGGAGGTTGTGTAAATGAAAAAAGTGATTGTTACCTTGGTTATTTTTTCCCTGTTCACAGGTGTGGCTTTTGGTATGGGAATGCATCTGAATAAGAAAGGTGTAGTGGTAGCAGCGTTTGGAACGAGTTATCCTACTGCTCTTGGTGCTATCCTGAACATTTACAGTAAGGTGAAATCAGTGTTTCCAAAGGTAGATGTCAGGCTTGCATTTACTTCTTCTATTATAAGGAGTATATGGCATAAGCGTGCGAATGACAGGCTATTTAAGAAAGAACATCCTGAAATTCCGAAAGGGATATACCATATCAAGTCGCCTCTGGCACTTCTTGCTGATATGTCAGATGAAGGTTATAGGACAATAGCAGTTCAGCCTCTTCAGTTGACTGATGGGGAGGAGTATCAAGACCTTGTTAATGTTGTTGATGCTCTTGTTTCCATTCAGGCTCTGCAATTGAAGAATAAGCCATTCAGGTGTATAGCCCTTGGAAGACCTTTGCTTGGTAGGGCAGGAGTATATAAGGGTGATGGGACATATCATGAAGACCTGAAGGCGGTTGCGGTTGCATTGAAACCAGACGTAGAATTTGCGGTGAAGAAACGTGCGGCATTGGTATATATGGGTCATGGAAATGAACACAGGTCAACAGGCTTATACTATGAGCTTCAGGAAGAGTTGCGTAGTATGTATCCCAAGGTGAAGATATTCGTAGGA
>JAGHAJ010000285.1 GCA_021161545.1 Synergistota bacterium
GTGTATTGTCCGCTATGTGCATGTGCTGGTACCAAAATTTCCCAGCTTTTCTTATGGCATTCGGTATCCCAGCACGTTCTTCTATTTGCATATGGAAAGTATCACCCATAACACGTAGATACTTGTTATTTACCTCTTTTGCAAGAGATATAGCATCTTCTATGGAATTCACCAGCCCAACCTCATATCGGTTAATCGGTTCTATAGTAAGAAGTATATCGTTTGTTTCCGCATACTCACACACTCGTGCTATAGATTCTGCAGCTCTCTTGAGATCTACTTCTTTGCTATCAAAGTATTGAGGCCTTCCTACTAAGCTTGGTACAATCAACACACTTCTAGCACCAATGCCTTTTGCTAAATCTATGCATTGTTGCACATATCTTACAGCTTTATCCCTTTCTTTCTTCTCTGGGTGCGAAAGGGCACGTAAATCTGCCTCATTTGGTCCTGGAAACATTCCACAAATAGAGCATACTTTTAACCCGTTGTCGGATAGTAGTTTGCTTATGTATGATGATTCATACATGGATGGTTCCCCCACCAGTTCTATTCCATCAAATCCAATTTTCGCCACCCTTCTCACTACTTCCTCTATCTTTATCTCTCCAAATATCCAGCTATTTACGTATATACCAAGTCTTTTCATCGCTATTAGCCCCTTTCTTTTACTATTCTCTCTTCATATCCGGATGCTTTGAGTGCTCTAAGGGGGTCTACTTCAGCCCCCTTCTGTCTTCTTGCTTCTGATATCAACAGCCTGACATCTTCATAATATGCATCTAAAAGAATCTCCTCTGCTTTCACTACATTATTTTCCTCCTGAGCCTCTTGCAAAGCCTTAAAATCAACGAGTAAAGACTTTGCATAAGCTATTTCAATGCTATTAATAGTTTGTATCATTGCTTCAATGTTGGGTTTAACGCAATGAGATTGATCTATTGTATAAGAAACCTTACTGTGAGGAGATGGACCAACTCCACCCTTTACAAGTTCAACAAATATAAGGAATAGTTGATAGGGATTAATAGAACCTGTAGTAAGGTCATCATCCGCATATTTTTTATCGTTAAAGTGAAAACCTCCCAACCTATTCTCACTCAAGAGTATGGCTACGATTTGCTCTATATTGGTACCGAGTGGATGATGCCCCAAATCTACGAGTACTTTGGCATTCCTTCCTAATTTTTGTGCTAAAAGCATAGCTGTTCCCCAATCAGGTATATCTGTATGATAAAATGCAGGTTCAAAGAATTTATATTCTATCAACATTATATCGTTTTCTCTCAAAGATACGTAAGTACTTCTCAACCCTTCAAGCATTCGGTGTAACCTCTTTACAAAGTCTCCTTGTCCGGGATAGTTTGTCCCATCACCGAACCATAAGCTAAGTCTATGGGCTCCTGTTTCCCTCATAATCTCTATGCATTCCAATATGTGACTGATTGCTTTTTGCCTAATTTTGTCATCTGTGTTTGTCAGGCTTCCATACTTATACTCATCTTCTTGAAACAAGTTAGGATTCACAGTTCCTATAGTTATACCTTTACTTTCTGCATACTCCTTTAGCTCCTTATAATCCTTGGTTTTATCCCAGGGTATATGTATTGCAATGAAAGGTGCTGCACCTGTCAATTTGTTTACTACAGCAGCGTCATCTATTCTTTCAAATACATTTCTTGCACTGCCTGGCTTGTGAAATACCTTAAATCTTGTGCCTGCATCAGAATACCCCCATGATGGCGTTTCTATTGAGAAATCTTTTAATTTTTGTATAACCTCATTCACATCTACCCCTTTGGGATTCAGCTTCTCTACCAAGCTTTCGTACATGTTCTACACCTCCACCTCTATAAATTACTCTTTAATTCTAAAAACTTCTCATATGCTTCTTCCCAACTTTCCCTTCTGCTATCCGGAAAGTATGTCAATGTCTTAAACGATCTCCTTATCAACTCTCTACTTTCCTTACAGTCTCTGACCTCCTTTTCCGCAATCATCTGTGAGATTATATTTCCTATGAGGGTTGCGTGTCTATGTCCTATGATTACTGGTAAGTTAGTGGCATTAGCCGTAAATTTATGTAGGAGCCGATTTTTTGTCCCACCACCTACCATGTATATCTTGTCGAGTTTCTTGTTGGAGGCTTTTCTGAGTATATCTAAAACCCATTTTACCCTTAGTGCGATACTTTCTAGTATTGTTCGTGTGAACTCTCCTCTGCTTTCTGGTACAGATTGAGAGGTGGATTCACAATAGTTTTCAATAGCTCTTACCATACTTGGAGGATTGAGAAAAACAGGATCATTCGGATCTATAATACATCTAAATGGCTTAGATTTCTCAGCCTCAGCGATAAGCATTTCATAGGTAACCTGCGAGAACTTTACTTTCCACTCTTGAAGGCATCTATCTACAAGCCACAAGCCATTTATGTTTTTTAAAGTCCTGTAATTTCCGTTAAGGCATCCCTCGTTCGCAAAGTTATTCAAGAACAATTCATCTCTTATTAAAGGTATTTCATTTTCTATACCTACTATGCACCAAGTTCCTGTACTCATAAAGGCTGAATTTCGATCTAGTGGAGTACCTGCAACAGCCGAAGCTGTATCATGAGAAGCTGGAAGCACTACTTTTAGTTTTTGAGGTATATCATAAATCAGTCGATTCTGTATCTCCCCAATAATTGTAGCAGGTTTATAAATAGTAGGAAATACACAGGGTATCTGAAGGAATGAGATAAGTTCATCAGACCAAACTCCTGTAGTTACATCGAAAAGTTGAGTAGTTGTGGCAATCGTAAATTCGCAACTCTTTTCCCCTGTAAGAAAGTATGATAGTAAGTTTGGTATAAGTAAGATAGTATTGGCTATATGGAGAGATTGATATTGATGTTCTTTAAGGGCTGCAAGCTGAAAGATAGTATTGAAAGGCTCAAAGTGAGTAGCGGTTATTTCATATATCCTCGATTTGGGCACTTTTCTAAAAACCTTTTCCATTATATCTTTAGTTAGACTATCTCTATAATGATAGGGATTCTCTATAAGGTGCCCATTTTTGTCCAGTAGTCCAAAATCTACACCCCATGTATCTATAGCTAAAGATGATATTCCTTTACTGCTATGTAAAGCCTTCCTCGTAATTTTTACCACTTCTTTAAAGAGAGAGAGAATATCCCAATAAAGATGCCCTGTTATGTATACAGGTTCGTTGGGGAAATTGCCGACCTCCTGTAGCTTCAGAATAGACCCATTATATTCGCCTATTATGGCTTTTCCACCCGATGCTCCTATATCTATGGCTAGATATCCACTCATCCTTGTCTATCCTCTTCTTTGAGATTCTTTGTTCTTGAAATAAGAATGCGCATAGTTCTTCTAGATAGAAAATAGTTTCCCACGGCACTCCCTACGAGTACTATCCCTAAGGTTCCCATTTGCCATATTGCATTCACTCCTGCCAACTGGAGCCCATTATAAAGTACAACTATGATACCTATGCTTAAAAGAACTCCAGAGGGTTCTCCCTCCCCTCCAAATATATTTATCCCTCCAAGAACGGCAATGGTTATTGCTTGAAGCTCGTAACCCATTCCTAAGTCTGGCCTAGAACTTGCTATTCGAGAGGTCATAATTACCGCAGCTATACCAACCAATATACCTCCTATCAAGTACACCATAAATCGTATCTTCCTGACTGGGACATTCGAAAACCGGGCAGCTTTTTCGTTACTACCTGTTGCATACAGATACCTACCAAATGTAGTACTCTTAATGAGATAATTTAGTATCAAAAAAGAAGGTATGAATATAAACAGTACTTGAAAGGGGATACCTAATACGGTTGATTGCCCTATGAAGAAGTAGTCGGGTGGAAACTTAGATATAGGCATAGGATTCCCGAATTGAGGTTCTACAGAAACGAGGAGGGCAAGAGACGAGAATATGTACATATTAGCAAGTGTTGCCAGTAGGGGTGGTATTTTAGCTATGCTTACAAGGATGCCATTAAAGGCACCCCCAACTGCCGCTACACCCAGACCTACAGCAGTGGCAACCCAAATATTGAAACCATGTCTTCCTACTAACACACCTATGATCATTGCGGACAAACTTAGTAAAGATCCGACTGAGAGATCTATGCCACCTCCACCAGATATTATTATTATCGCCTCTGCAAATGCCAGTAGACCTATCTCTACGCCATACTGGGTCATATTGGAAATGTTATAAAGGGAAAAAAAATGTGGGACTATAAAGGAAAAGGTGGCGAATAAAATTCCTAAAAGGGTGCTGAGAAATGCATTTCTGTTTTTCGCTATTATATCCAATAGTCTATCCATGATTTTCCCTCCCAGCCTTCAAAATATCTGCAAATACAGAAACTATTATTATAGAACCAACTACTAAGCCTTCTGTTAAGGCGGGTAGATTCATCAAAACCATTCCATTCTTTATAATAGCTACAAGTAAAGCACCTAAGATGCTTCCTACTACACTTCCTTCACCTCCAAGGATATTTGTTCCTCCCAAAACTGTTGCAGCTATTACCGCAAGTTCAAAACCAGCCCCTGTATTAGTTTGGACGATACCAGTTCTCGCACAAACAACTACAGCCGCAATTCCGTACAGAATACCTGCCATTGTATATACGGAAAACAATACTCTCTTAACAGGGATGCCAGATACTCTTGCTGCTTCAGGATTGTTCCCAATAGCATATATATATCTTCCTGTAGCTCTAAACCTAAGATAATACGCAAACACCCCAGCTAACGTAAACATGATCCAAGCAGGGATTGGGATACCTAAGATTTCACCTATTCCAAATGCTCTGAAGCTTGCTGGGAACGGAGGGAATGAACCTATCCATCTCCCACCCAAAAGTTGATATACCATAGCCCTTAAAAAACTCATAGTTCCAAGGGTAACTATTATAGGAGGCACGCCTATAAATCCTACTATGGAACCATTTAAGCTTCCAAGCAATGCACCTACTCCTATCCCAATGAGTAAAATGAGAGGTATAGGTATCCCTTTTAGAGTGCTTTTTCCTACGATCACTGCAACTACTCCTACTATAGAGCCTGCTGACACGTCTATACCTGCCGTTATTATTATCATCGTCATACCTATAGATGCTATACTTATAGTAGAAACCTGCAGTAGAACATTTTTCAGATTGGATGTACTAAGAAAATTCTTAGTGGACACACCAAATATGATGACTAAAATCAACAATACTATAGCTACTGTGAATTGCCGAGTGCGTAATAGACGCACCGCGATGGACTTACCCATTCTTCCACCACCTTATTATTGTGTTTGTATCATTCTTGCACCAGTAGCTGCATTCAGTAAATTTCTGGGTACTATGAACTCTTTTGTGTCGAACCTACCAGTAATGCTACCCTCGTGCATAACGATTACCCTATCGCATAATTTCACTATCTCTGGCAGCTCTGAAGATACCAGAATTATCGAGATCCCATTCTCAGCAAGCTTTATAATTTCTCTATGGATTTCAACTTTCACTCCCACGTCCACCCCCCTTGTAGGTTCATTAAGTATTAGTATTCTCGGATTCGTTGAAAGCCACTTTCCTAACAGCACTTTTTGCTGATTTCCACCACTTAAATTCTGAAGAATTGTTAGTGTTGAAGGTGCTTTTATCTGCAAAGAATCCATATATCTTTTAGCTAAGCTTTCCTCCTCCAAACTATTTATCTTCATAAATTTGCCCTTTAAAGTTTCTATTAGTGGTATAGAAATATTGAATCTTATGTTCAATCTTAGAAATAGACCTTCAGAAGCCCTATCTTTTGGTAGATAAGCTATTCCCAAATCCATAGCTACTTTGGGACTGGTTATTTTAACTTCTTTTCCGTCTAGTAAAATTCTGCCACTTTCGGGTTTTATCAAACCAAACAAAGTTTGCATCACTTCGCTTCTCCCAGAACCAATAAGCCCAGAAAATCCCAATATTTCACCACCATATAGTAAGAACGAAACACCTCTATAGTACTTAGTAGATAAATTCTCAACTTCCAGTATAGGTTTTTTTGTAATGTTTTTTACACGTTCTATGCTCTCAATTAAGGTCCTTCCTGCCATTAATTCTATTATTTTTTCTCTTGATATCTCTTCCATTCTATATGTACCCTCGTCATTTCCATCCCTGAAAACTGTAACCCTATCTGCAATCTCAAATATTTCTTCTAAACGATGGCTTATGTAAAGTATCGCTTTTCCTTGGTTCCTTAGTTTTTCTATTATGTTGAATAGCCTTTTAGCTTCTATTTCGGTCAATATAGCGGTAGGTTCATCAAATATGAATATCTTTGCATTGAAGTTTAAAGCTTTTGCAATAAGTGCGAGTTGTTGCAATCCCACACTAAGATTACCCATTTTTTCGCCAATAAACGAAGAGTCTATTTCTAACATGTTAAATAGTTCTTTTGCCTTTTTCTGCTGAGCTCTCCAATCTATGGAACCAGCTTTCGTTTTTATTTCATTGCCTAAGAATATATTTTCTATGACTGTAAGACTTTTATATATTAGTGGTTCCTGATACAGGGTAGCAATGCCTCTCTCATGTGCATCCCTTGGGGTAGAAAGTTTTATTTCTTCATCTTCCAATATAAGTCTTCCACTATCTGGTTGTATCACTCCGGACATTATCTTTATTAAAGTAGACTTTCCCGCACCATTTTCTCCGACAAGTGCGTGAATTTCTCCTTCTCGCAGGTCTATATTTACACTTTTTAACGCTTTTACACCTCCAAAATTCTTCACAATATTCTCTGCGTAAAATAATGCTCTCACCTTTATCCCTCACTTTACAAGTTGGGGAAAGAGCCCCTTTCCCCAACTTGTCAATTTTTAGAAGTTATATTTGTCTATGTTCTTCGCGGTAAACACAAGAGGTGGCCCAAGTATAAGTTCCTTCTTTGCTGCTTCATATGTAGGTGTGGTGCTTATCTTTCCTTTGAGATTTATTTTCTCTTCATTTTTGAACTTTTTGCCCTCAAGTAGCTGTGTAGCTGCCCAAACAGTAAGGTAGCCCAAATTTTCTGGATCCCACAGAACAAACGCTTTACAGATTCCTTTATGAACGTAGTCTTTCATCATACTTGGTACAGTAATACCGGTAGGCTGGACCTTACCAACCTTGCCTGCCATTTTTACTGCTTCAGTCACACCAGGAGCTGCAGTAGAGTTTTCACCTACAATTGCTTTTAATTTCGGAAACGCCTGAAGCACACTTAAACCCACATTAATAGCTCTCTGGACATCTTCTCCAGCATATCTTATGGTAACAAGCTGTATCTTTGGATATTTTGCTAATCTTTTCTGCTGATACATTATCCATGTGTTGAGATTCCATGCAGTTGGTCCTCCAGATACTATAGCAAATTCACCTTCATAGTTCATCAATTTTGCAGTTACATCCATAAGTGTATAACCTATATCCCTTGCCCGTGCTTGGTTTACAAATAGCTCTCTTACACCTTGGGCACCATCTGTATCAGATGTCATAACAAGAATACCCTTCGCTTTCGCTTTTTTCATTATTGGTGTAATGGCAGCTGGATCATTTGGTGCTACAACTATTGCATCAACGCCTCTAGTTATAAGGTTATCTATGTATTGAATCTGCTCTGGAACGCTTGCCGTAGTTGGTCCTGTATATATGAACTTCACACTGAGGTCTTTGGCTGCTCTCTTCCCGCCAGCTTCCATCGCGTTAAAGTAAGGAATACCTATCAACTTTGGCACGAAGGCAATTTTCCAAGGCTTCGAAGCCTTTGCCACCCAATTTCCTGCAGATGCAGATAGTGGTAATATAAGCACCACTATTACCGCAATTGCAATTAAAAGAAAGCCCTTTCTTCTCATATTTTTCACCTCCGACTTTAGTATTTGCTCTAAGCTCATCTTACCTACTGTTGGTCACCTTGCTATCTCACCTCCTTTCACCGTTTTAAGAAATCACAAGTTCTGTCTGTACTTCTCTTAGAGTAGTTAAATATCTGTTAGATGGTAGTCTATCGGTTACTATTGCATCCATGTCTTTTAATTCTGCTGTCTGGAATATTGACACTTTATCAAATTTGCTTGAATCTACGAGTAGGTACCTAACTCTGGAGTTTGCTATTGCTTTCTTCTTAAAACTCCCTTCCAATGTACTTGATTCATACAAACCCTGTATATCAAGAGTTGTGCACGAAAGAAATATTTTCCCCACTTTTATTCTTTCCATCATCTCTTCAGCAA
>JAGHAJ010000068.1 GCA_021161545.1 Synergistota bacterium
CAATCTATAACATACAGAGGGTGTCTGCGCTCGTTTTGGGTGTGGCTTCTGGAGATGTTTCTTTGCTCAAAGAGTCCATGAAAGACAGAATTCACCAGCCCTACAGGTTAAAGCTCTTGCCTGAAATTTCACGCTTGTTCGATTTCCTCATTGCACGAAAGGATGTTTACGGTGTTTCCTTAAGTGGTTCTGGTCCCTCTTTGTTTGTCGTGGTTGAAAGAGGAAAAGCAGAAGAGATAGGCAACCGGGCAGTTGACTTCCTGCGTTACTATGACCTTCCTTCTACTTTCCGCCTTGCAGAAGTGGACAGAACTGGCGTTAAACTCTTTCCCTGAACCTGATTTGTGTTTCTTACTACCTATGGTTTGAAAGCCACCCATAATGGTAGAAACTTGATGTCATATCCCTTTGCATCATTTCGGACTTCTGCGTAGTAGAGGTGATAATCAATCCCTTTCCACTCCTAATTCTTCCACAAAATCTATTTCATGTATCTATGATGTAAACCTTTGACATGTTGAGGACTTGTATTAACAGGGAAGGCTTTTAAGCCTTCCCTTAAGCTCTTTCCTTGAAGCTTATATTATAATCTCCAATGAACAGCGATTTTTTATCGGTTTTGTAGGAAGAATAGGCTAACAGGTCATTTGTCTTTGTAAGTGATTGGTAGCTTGCTTGGACCTCCTTGTATTTCAATATGATACTCCTTATGCCGGCCTGCTGAAGTGTCTTTGTCTCCTTAGGTGAGACTTTTTTATCACCATTAAAGTCCCTGAATATCCTTAACAGCCTGTATATTGGGTCTTTTGCATCTATCTTGTTGTCGTGATTTGCATCATATAGTTTTAGTTCTTCAAACCCGTTTTTGAATGCAGGGTTTGTCCCTATGAGTTCGGTGCCGTTGTCGAGAAGGTTGTTGAAGTTTCTGTCTATGAACAGAAATGCATCGTCTCCCTGTATGAAGCTTACCTTCTCCTCCTCGCCATCACCATCAATGTCAAACAGTGCGCCGTTGTCTGCATGTGTGAGCTTTATACCGTTGCCATTCATGTCTATCACAAGTGGGTCTATTTTCTTGATGACAGGTTTTACTCCTATCCTTAGGCGTAGTTTGAAGTCTATGGCTTTGTGGTAAGATAATTTGATTTCTTTCTCCCTATTCTTGTAAATAATGTTAGCATCTAACTTGTAGTGGAACTCGAGCTTTAGGTCTATGGATGGCTTTACTTGTGGTTTTGCTTCCTTTTGCTCAATTAAATGGTCTATCATATCAACGAATTTTGGTAGAGATTCTGGTGCATATTTGTTCAGGAATTCCACGATTGTGAGGTAGTTTTCAGCCAGCTTTGGGTCTGTAGAATATAGCTTTAGGGCTTGTTCTCTGATTCTTTCTTTTAGTCCACCTCCTTTTGTTCTTGTGGATTTCAGGACCCTTTGGTATGTGACCCTTGTGAAGTCCATCTCCTTTCTGCTGAAGTCAATGGCTATTATGTCGCCTTTTGGGTGTGATGGTTTAAGGGCCTTTGACAGAGATTTGGGGATTGAAGATAGTCCCCCAATAGCAGTAGTAGTGATGTTACCAACTTCCATGTCGCTTCCCTCCTCATCCTTGAGCTCTTTTGTGTTTTTTCGGATAAAAAATTACACTCTTTATACCTTGGTTTTCGGGAAGCAGGGCAGAAGCGGAGCAGGTATAATATGCGCCTTTTTACGGTAAGTCTGGAACTTAACTGTAAATACTTGGCTTCCTTCTCCTTGATTTTGGGAAGTGGCTATGATAGTATAGAATTATGGTTAATGATGACTTGAGAGGGGAGATAATCAGCAGGTTGGAAGATCTGCCCACGCTTCCATTCGTCATGGAGAAGCTCCTGCATATTGTAGGCAAGGGAGATTATTCCATGGCAGAGGTTGCTGATATCATTTCCAAAGACCAAGCAATCTCTGCCAAGGTATTAAGAGTTGCAAATTCTGCTTACTATGGATTTCCCAGACAGATATTAGATGTCAAACAGGCAGTAGTCCTTCTTGGTGCCAATGAGGTCTGCAACATAGCCCTCTCTGTATCTGTTTTTGACTTCTTTCATGCCAGACATCCTTTACCTATAGATGCTGTGGCGTTTTGGCGGTATAACCTTGGGGTTGCTGTGGGTAGCGTGGTGATAGGTAAGAAGGTGGGATTTACTCCTGTAAGGGTGCTGTATCTTTCTGGATTACTTCATGATGTTGGAAAAGCAGTTTTGAACTTCTTTCTACCGGAACACTACATTAAGGTTGTGGAGGCCTGTTCGTGCGGTGAAAAAGAGGTTGAGGTAGAGAGAAGGGTGCTTGGTGTGGACCACTGTGAAGTTGGTGGAATTGTGGGGGAGATGTGGAATTTTCCTCGGCACATAGTAAGTGCGATGAGGTATCATTGTGACCCCGCTGGAGCGCGGGACGACGCTGAACTTGTGAGTATTGTTCATGTTGCAGAGTGTATCGTATATGCACTGGGCATAGGTGAGAAGACGGCATTTGTGGTTGATATAGAAGAATTTGCGTGGCAGACGCTTTCGAAGTCTGTTAGTGATTTTAGGAATATTGGAGATGAGATAAACAGGGAATTTTTAGACGCAGTCTCGGTATTTTCAGATGTGATGAGTTGACATACAGTAATATTTGTTATATATTATGCAAATAAAGGGGGTGCTTTTAAGGTGGAGGAGAATATAGTTGAAGAGATAAAGAAGACAGAAGAGGAAGCGGCGAACTTGATAAAGGACGCCAAAAAGAAGGCACGCTCTATCATAGAAAATGCAACGAGGAAGGCGTCTGAAGTGATTGCCGATGGTAAGAAAGAATCTGCAGTGCTTAGACGGAAGGCGGTAGAGGAGGGTAGAAAAAAAGGGGAGGAGCTGTTTGGCGAGATTGTGGAGAAGGGCAGGAGAGATGCGTCTGATTTTAAGTTGCAGTATAAGAGGAAGGTCAGGGAGGTATCTGATTATATTTTAGAAGAGGTACTTTCAAGCTATGGCAATAAGTAAGTTCTTGAAGCTACGAGTAGTCCTTCACAACTCTGTAAAGGAAGAGATTGTCGCTTCGTTGCAGCGTCTCGGTGTGATAGAGTTTGTAAACCTCCCTGCTACTTTGGGTGATAAAGTGCAGGAGATGGGTATGCTCTTGTACGATAGTAGAAATGTAGCGGAGGTAGAATCTCAGCTTAATGACTTCCGTTTTGCACTTGACTATCTTGAGACTTTTAAGGTTGAGAAGAGAGGGTTAATGGATAAGCTCTTTGTAGAAAAGGTTTATCTCTCGGAGGAAGAGTTGGAGCGGGAGGTTCGGGAACTGGATTACAGGAGCATAGTCTCCGATATAAGGGAGAAAGAAAGAAAGATAAACGAGATACGCAATAGGAGGACTCAGCTTTCTTCGGAGAGGGAATTGCTTGAGAGCTGGAAGGATTTGGGAATATCACTCGAATTTTTTGAGAAGGGCACACAGGAAACAGAGGGTATAATGGGTTCTCTTAAGGCGGAAGAGTTTGAAAAGTTTCACACTGACGTGGAGTCTAAGCTTTCATTATGGGAGTTTAGGATGCTACCCTCGAAACCGGATGAAAAGGCATTTGCACTTATATACATGAAGAATGATGCTCCTGTGGTGCGGGAAATAATAAAGGATTATAACTTTACAGCTTTTACTGTTCCCAAGAGAAAAGGCACACCAGTTGAGGCTCTTAAGGAGATAGAAGAAGAGTTTGAAACGTTGGAACATCAGGAGGGCGAACTTGAGGAGAAATTGCGTTCGTATCTGCCGTTAATGCCAAAGCTCAAACTTGCCTACGATTATCTCTCTGTAGTTTTGGATAGGATGCGTGCGAATACCAACTTTGTGGCTACAGGTAAGGCAACGGTGTTTGAGGGATGGGTTCAGCAGAAAGATTCCCCAAAGGTAAAGGTCCTCCTTGATAAGTATTCAGGACTTGTTGCTTACAGGTTTGATGAGCCAGAACCTGATGATGTTGTGCCTTCTGTGATAGAGAACAGGCCTCTTATTCAGCCGTTTGAAGTGCTGACAACTCTGTATGGTTTGCCAGTTTATGGTAAAGATATAGACCCTACACCACACATGGCGCCATTCTTCTTTGTCTTTTTTGGTTTGTGCTTGACGGATGCCGGTTATGGGCTTGTGATAGCATTGCTTATGGGATATCTCCTCTTCAAATACGGCAATAAGTTTCCACCTGCGGCAAAGAAGTTTTTTACCCTATTATTTTACAGCGGGATATCCACGATAATATTTGGTGGAATAGAATCTGCGTGGTTTGGCGACCTATTCTTCAACATATCCTGGTTAAGGCCGTTGGGCAACCTTTCGCTTAAGTTTCAGTTGCTTGACCCTATGAAGGATCCAATTACTGTTTTAATGCTATCACTTGCACTTGGTGTTGTTCACATATTCTATGGGCTTATCTTGAAGGCTTATGTAAATATAAAGCAGGGTAGGGTAAAGGATGCTATATTTGACCAGGTTGGGTGGTTGTGGTTCTTGTCATCTTTGATGTTGTTGGGGGGAGTGAAGACGGGGAAACTCCCATCTTCGTTGCTTAACTTCTCCTATGTTATGGTTGCGATAGGAGCGGGAATACTGGTTACGACCCAAGGTAGAGAGGAAAAGAACATTATCAAGAGAGCTCTAAAAGGTATTATGAGTCTTTATGATGTTATGAGTTACTTGAGCGATGTTCTGTCCTACAGCAGGTTACTTGCACTTGGTATGGGGACAACGGTTATTGCGATGATTGTAAACATGCTTGCGGTGATGGTGGGGAGGACGCCATACATAGGTGTGATACTTATGGTAATTATGCTTGTCTTTGGGCATACATTTAGCATTTTAGTAAATGCTCTGGGTGCGTTTATCCACTCTACACGTTTACAGTATGTTGAGTTTTTCAGCAAGTTTTATGAAGGAGGAGCCAAGGCGTTTGAGCCTTTCTCCGTTAATACAAAATATACAAGGATAGCAGACTAAAGGAGGTATGAGAAATGCAGTGGGGTATTGCAATAGCAGTAGGTGGAGCTGCGTTGGCTGCAGGATTGGCAGGGTCTGGTTCTGCTGTTGGTGTTGGAATAGCAGGTGAATCGGGGGCAGGGGTGCTTACCGAGGACCCGAAGAAGTTTGGTTTAGTGCTTTTACTTCAGGCTTTGCCCGGTACGCAGGGTATTTATGGGCTTTTGGCGGCATTTCTCATTATAAATAAGATAGGACTTTTGGGTGGAACGCTTGCAAACCTGAGTATCGAGCAGGGGATAGCTATTGCATGTGCTGCACTTCCCATTGCAATAGTTGGGCTTATCTCTGGTATATCGCAGGGTAAGACATCTGCATCCTGTATCCAGCTAATAGCTAAGAGACCGGAAGAAGCAGGTAAGGCTATAATCTTGCCAGCTATGGTCGAAACATACGCAGTCTTGGGTCTACTTATGACGGTGCTCTTACTTAATGGTATTAAGCTGTAGAAGGGGAGAGAATCGATGTCTTTGGAGGATATAAAGGCCAAGATTATAGGAGATGCGAAGGCGGAAGCAGATAGGATATTGAAGGATGCAGAGGAGCAGGCAGATGCTATTTTGAAAAGGGCGAATGCCGATGCCCAGAGGGTTGTTTCTGATGCAAAGCAGAAAGCTTCTGAGCTTGAGGAAATAGAAGTGGAAAGGAGAAAAGTGGTTGCAGAGCTTGAGGTAAAAAAACTTCAGCTTGCTGCCAGGCGAGAGCTTATAGAGGATATCTTCAAGACTACAGAGGAAGCGTTGAAATCACTACCCAAGGATAAATACCTTGAGTTCTTTGAGAGATTGTTTGGGATAGCAGTGGATTCGGGAGATGAAGAGGTGGTTTTGGGAGAGGATGAACAGTTCATTGATGGTGAATTTGTTGCGACTCTCAACGAGAAGCACGGTTGGAAACTGAAAATTTCTCCTGAAAGAGGCGGTTTCGAGAGGGGAGTGGTGTTGAGGAAAGGCTTTATAGATATAAACCTTTCTATAGATGCTATTCTTAGCGATATTAGGAGAAACTGGGAAGAGAAGGTCAGGGAAAAACTGTTTGCTTAAAGGGGTCTGAGATATGGAGCAGCGTTATAGATATACGTATGCAGTTGCAAGGATAAGATATCTTGAAAGGGAGCTACTCACAAAACCCTTTTTCCACAGACTGATAGAGGCGCCAACATTTGAGGATACCAAGAAGCTTCTTGGTGAGACTGTTTATGGGTTATCGGAGGAAAAGGATTTTGATGTCCTCTGGGAGGATGAAACCGGGAGGGTCTCTAAGATAGTAAGGGAGCTTATGCCAGATATGAGGTTAGCTAAGTTTTTTGGGTATGGATACGATATATTTAACTTGAAAGTCTTGTTTAAGAATAGGCTCCTTGGAAAGCGTGGATTACAGAAAAACTGGGATGTTTTGGTAGATATGGGAACAATTTCTATAGATAGACTTGTGTCTATAATTGAAAATGAGATTTACGAGTATTTACCCTTCCACCGTTGGGATGTGGCCTATCTTGTGAAGGAATTAGTTGCAGAAATGGAAAAGGATACACTGGATACGAGATTTGTGGACCTCATGTGGGATAAGATATACTTTAAGTTTTTGCTGCAGGAGGCGTTTGCTTCTGGCGAAGAGTTCCTTGTAAAGTATGTAAAGACGCTCATAGATACAACTAACATGCTTACATTCTTCAGGTTGAAAATGAGAGATGAAGAAAAGAGCTATCTTGCAACTGTCCTAATAGACGGTGGTATGGTTGATACGGAGAAGTTCATTAACAATTATCAGGAAAACTTGGACGGCATAGTGAAAGCGCTTGCGTATTCTCCTTATGGTAAACTTATTGCAGATGTGGTATCTGTTTTCGAGGAGAAAAGGAGCCTTGCTGTAATAGAGAAACAAGTCGATAATTACCTTGTATCTTTTGTGGATAGATGCAG
>JAGHAJ010000019.1 GCA_021161545.1 Synergistota bacterium
CTGCATCTATCAAGTCAAACATGGAGTCCTGTATGACCTCTGTCCATACTCTGAGGTTTGAGAAACTGCTATTGAGTAATCCTGCCATGACTGCGTTTGCCACATTACCCACACCTGACTGAAGTGGCAGTAAGCCCTTTGGGAGCCTCCCCTTTTTTATCTCAAACTTGAAGAAATCTATTAGGTTGTCCGCCATACGCTTGGCAGTTTCGTCTATTGGTGCCAGTGGTCTGGTCTTATCTGTTATGTCACAAGGGACTATTGCTATTATCTTTTCCGGGGAACATGGCATATAGGGATAGCCTATCCTCTGACTTATGTCTGTTATTGGTATGGGGTGTCGGTAAGGTGGGTCCGATGGGGTATAGATATCGTGCATACCTATTAACTCTAATGGTTGGGTGGTGTTTATCTCTACTATTACCTTGTCTGCTGTTTTTACAAATGTTGGAGAATTCCCCACAGATGTGGAGGGAATGATGCCGCCATCTTCTGTTATGGCAACAGCTTCGACTATGGCTATATCGAGACGTCCTAAAAAGCCATACCTCACCTGTTGTGCCATCTGACTGAGATGGATATCTTGGAATAGTGTATTACCTTCGTTTATTGCCTTATTTATTGCTTTACCTGTTTGGTATGGATATCTTCTTGCTATTGCATCTACCTCTGCTAACGCGTCGTCTAACTCTACTCCGACAGACGCTCCTGTCAGGAGATTAATTCTTATCTTTTCGCCCTTTTTGACCCTTTCTGCAAGGGCAAGAGGAGTGGTCTTTGGGTATCCACATGGGGTAAATCCACTACAGCCTATACTCATTCCGTCCTTTATGATAGATGCTGCATCTTCTGCCGTCGTTATCTTACTGTGAAGGGACTTGTTGAGTATCCTGTCTCTGATGTCCATCTCTTTCCCTCCTTTCAGAAATAAAAAAACGCATAACCCAACATGCTGGGTTATGCGCTGCTTCCTTGTTGGTAGTGAGAGCTTCAACCTCTTACTCCCACTTACAAAGGAAGTTAGTAACCCTCTCTTCTGGCTGAAATGATACCATTGATTTTTGTGATTGTCAATAGTGAAGATTGTAACTTTTTAGGATAGCTGTAGTTGTTTGATTTTACTTTTCCTCCGCTTTTATAGTGCTATAATATTGGCTAAGGAGGTGATGGGTGATGAATAAGAGAGCCGTAGGTTTGTTTATAGCCTTTATCCTTGTTTTTTTACAGGTTTCTGGTGCGCTTGGTGCTACTGTGGCATTTTTGAGGCATCACTGTGATGGGTTTGTTGGTAAGAGGGTGGAGTTATTCGGTAGTGTAGTTATGTTGAAAGGTGTCTCGGTGTTGGTAGATACGACAGATTGTATATGTATTAAGGGATTGAAGGGTGAAGCTTCAGGGTATATAAGGCTTTTTGGTGTGGTTAAGCTTAGAGAGAATACGCCTTATATAGAGGTAGTAAGCTTCACGAGGGCCATAAGGGGAGACCTTGCTGTTAAAAGGGCTACTGTAAAGAATAAAGAGATATTTGAGATTGTCTTGGATGAGATTGCCACAGCTGGCTACACATGGCATGTGATAAAAATAGATAGGTCTTACGTGAGGGTGGTTGGTAAACGTTCAGAAAGGATTACACCTGAGGGTGTGCTTGGGGGGAAAAGCCGTCGTGTGTTTACATTTAAAGCGATAAGAAGGGGAAAAACTATACTTGTTTTGAAGGAGTATAGAGCGTGGGAGGGTGCAAAGAAGTCTGTAAAAAGCTTTACGCTCTTTTTAGATATCAAATAACCCCTCGGGTAGGTTATTTAGCTGCTGGATATACGCCTTTATCCCCTCCTGGAGGGGGGTAAAGGCAGCCTTATAGCCAGCTTTTCTCAAGTTACTTAAATCTGCTTCCGTAAAGTATTGGTATTTGCCATGGAGCTCCGTAGGAAACGGTGTGAATTCGAGGGAGACATCTTTGTAGTTTTTCTTAATGTAGTTTGCTACTTGAAGGAAACTTTCTGCCTTTCCACTGCCGCAATTAAATATACCAGAGATTTCTGGGTGGTTGAAGAAGTATAGATTTACATTTATCACATCCTTTACATATGTGAAATCCCTCTTGTAGTTTTCGCTTCCTTCGAAGAGGAACATCTTGCCCTTGCTCTTTGCTTCTTTGTAGAGCTTAAGCACAATGGATGCCATTTTGCCTTTGTGGTATTCTCCTGGTCCATATATGTTGAAGTATCTGAGTCCCACTATCTGGGAGTGAACGTCAGAAGATGTTAGGAGTCTCCTTACATACCTGTCAAACATAACTTTTGAGAACCCATAGATATTCAAAGGCGATTCGGAGGTCTTGTCTTCTTTAAACCCATGTTTTCCCAGACCGTAAACAGCTGCTGATGATGCGTATACGAACCTTATGTGGTTTTGAGCTGCAAAATTTAGCAGGTTTTTGCTATACTCGTAGTTATTGGACATCATATATCTGCCATTGTATTCCATGGTATTTGTACATGCACCTTGATGAAATATTGCTTCTATACTGTTAGGGGATATCCCGGAGAGATACTTCCATAGGTCGAGTTTGTCTATGAAGTCTGCAAAGGAAAGGGTGCTGAGATTTTTGAACTTCTCTGAGCTTTTCAAGTTGTCCACTATGATGATGTCTTC
>JAGHAJ010000146.1 GCA_021161545.1 Synergistota bacterium
CCACCTTGAGCACTATAGATGGGATATAAAAAATCTTTATGATGCCTTTGTTGAGGTTGCAGGCAAGGTACCAGATGATGGCTGGGTAGTACTCTGTGGTGAACATCCGTCGGCGAGTTTTTTGCAGGAGGCTCTGGGCAACAGAGGTAGGAGGATAGTGAGATACGGCTTTAAGGACGATATGGATGCCGTTGCTAAGGATATAGATTTTTGTGGTATAGGCTCTGAGTATGACTTTTTTTGGAGAGAAGAGCGTGTTGGAAGGGTGAGATTAAAGATACCGGGAATACATAATGTACTTAACAGTCTGGCGGTGCTTTCTCTGGTAAAGCTCCTTGGGTTGGATGTTGACAGGGCATTTGAGGCACTTTCTAAGTTTAGAGGAGCCCATAGGAGGTTTGAGTTGGTAGGGGAAGCCAATGGTGTGAAGGTCTTTGACGATTATGCTCATCATCCATCTGAGATAGAGGCAACCCTTCGAGCAGCAAGAAATGTTTGGCCTGATAGAAGGTTAGTTGTGGTCTTTCAACCTCATAGATACACGAGGACAAAGGCACTTTATAGGGGGTTTGCCAAGGCACTTTCTATAGCAGATTTTGTAATAATAACGGATATATATCCGGCAGATGAGGCTCCTATTGAAGGAGTAAGTTCGATGTTGATAGTTGATAGTATGAGGAAGATAGGTTATACTAATGTAAAATATATTTCCTGGGGAGATATCTTGGATGTTTTTTCTGCTGTAAAAATAGGGGATGTTCTTTTTACGATCGGTGCAGGTAATGTGTATAAAGTAGGGGAAAGCATACTTAGTAGGCTTCAGGAGGGTACCGATGGTTTTTAAAGCTATTGTCAAAGACATAAAGGGGAAGGTGGAGTTTGATGTACCTCTGCGGGATTTTACCTCTATATCTATAGGTGGCCTTGCTAAAGCAGTGGTGGAGCCTGTAGATGTAGAGGATGTTAGGAGAGTAATAGATTTTAGCAGGAACGAAGATGTTCCTCTTTTATTCCTTGGTAACGGTACTAATGTGTTGATTATGGATGAGGGGTTCCCCGGTGTGGTGGTGAGGGTTGCGCCCAATTTTGGGAAATATTGGGTTGAGGATGGTTCTATAGTGGCTGAGGCGGGTGTATCTCTGCACGAACTCATAAAGGTCTCCCAGAACGAAGGTCTAAGTGGTCTGGAGTTTGCTATTGGGATACCTGGTTCTCTTGGGGGAGCAATCTGGATTAATGCAGGTGCTAATTCTCATTCCATAGGGGATATAGTTGAGAAAGTGGATGTTATTACTACCCAAGATCTTGAATACAAGAGCTTCAGCAAGAACGAGATAGGTTTTGGTTACAGACGGACGGTGTTTCAGGAGAGGCCAGACTTTATATGGAAGGTATATCTAAAACTCCGTGAAGCTTCTCTGGAGGAGATAAAAAACAACATACTCGAGTTTGCTGATAGGAGAAAGAGTCAGCCTGCGAACCTTCCCAGTGCTGGTTGTATATTTAAGAACCCACCCGGTAATTATGCAGGTAAACTCATAGAGCTTGCTGGATGTAAAGGGTTGAGAGTTGGTGGAGCTGTAGTCTCCTCGGAGCATGCCAATTTTATCGTAAACAGGGGAGATGCTACTTCTACGGATGTGCTTAAGCTTATAGAGATAATAAGAGAGAAGGTGAGAAGGGATTTCGGTGTAGAGCTGGAGCTTGAAATAGATATAAAAGGAAGAGGGAGTCGTATCTGAGACATCGGAGGTTATTGATAGGTTTGTTGGTGGCGCTTGGCATACTGGTTCTATTTGATGCATACGTAAGTGATAGGATAAAGATAAAGATCGTAGAGGTTAGAGGGTTGAGGCTGCTCAAAAAGGGCGATGTTGTAGATGTGCTCAAGAGTCTTCATAAGAAATGGATATTTATGTTGCAGTTTTGCAATGTAGAACAAAGATTGAAATCGAGGTATGGTTTTCTCCATGTTGATGTGAGAGCGGTATGGCCTGATAGGGTTATAGTGGATGTTAAGGAACCACACCCTGTGTATATACTTGTCAGGGGTAGGAAAAGATGGATAGTTGTGAGTAATTTTTATGTCTATCCTTACAGGAAAGGTATGGGATTAGGTGGGTTACCCTTATTGTATTTTGGTGGCCTTAAAGATGTAAATAGTAAGAGACTACCTATTCGGTTGATGAAGGTGATAGATGGGTATGTGAATGGGTTAAGGCGCATAGGTTTTAAGGTGAGAAAGGTGGAGGTTGTTGGTGTTGCGAAGGTGGTGTATTATACAAAAAGGGGTTTGAGATTTGTTTCGGATACTACCAAACGGAACATCTGGAAATTGAGATATGTTGTTGCTATTATGAGGAAGCGGTCAAAAAATCCAGCTTCCGTGATTGACCTGAGGTTTGGCAATAGTATAGTTGTCAGATAGGAGATGGAGCCTTTGGGAAAACCGGATATCATCGTGGGTCTTGATATAGGCACTACGAAGATTTGTACTCTGGTTGCTGAAGTGAGGAAGGATGACACGGTAGAGATAATAGGAGTAGGAAAGGTTCCTTCGATGGGATTAAGAAAGGGAATAATAGTCAATCTTGAGGAGACCGTGAAGGCACTAAGGATGTCTATAGAGGCTGCTGAGATGATGTCTGGTGTATCTATAGGTGAGGCGTTTGTTGGGATAGCAGGCTCTCATATATCGTGTGTGAAGGGTCATGGTATCATTGCAGTGGGAAACGAGAGAAAGGAGATAATGGAAGAGGATGTTTTAAGGGTAATAGAGACTGCGAAGTCTGTTTCTCTGCCTGCAGATAGAAGGGTTATACATGTGTTGCCTGTGGAGTATATGATAGATGGTCAGAGGGGGATAAGGGACCCTCGGGGAATGTCTGGTTCGCGTCTGGAGGTGGATGTGCTTGTCATTACGGGATTGACAAGCACTATACAAAATGTTATTAAGAGTGTTGATAGAACGGGTCTTACGGTCGAAGAGGTAGTTTTGGAACCGCTTGCATCTGCACAGGCAGTATTGAGTTCGGCAGAAAAGGAGTTAGGTGTTGCTGTGGTAGATATAGGTGGAGGCACGATGGACCTCATTATCTTCGTGGATGGA
>JAGHAJ010000281.1 GCA_021161545.1 Synergistota bacterium
ATATAAGCAAGATTACACGCTCAGGCGATCCAAAGGTTGTTAGGGCTACTCCTATTATTGTTGATATTGCCAATACACTTCGTGCCATTGCAGACCACTCCCTGCTTATAGTTCAGGCCGCTATTGGCCAGGAGATTGTGTAGTTCTTTGAGTCTGTTTCAGAATATAACTTTTGTTGACATAGGTGTTAAGATTTATGTGTAAAGAGTATTGCCCTTTGGGAGAAGAGCCCACATGATTAAAAGGGATAAAATGTTTTATAAGTTTTCTCTGTATGGTTTCCTCAAGAATCTCCGATTTTTTGACCCTTTTATAATCCTGTTTTTTAGGGAGATGGGGTTCTCGTTCTTCGAGATAGGAAGCCTCTTTGCAATAAGAGATGTCTCTACTAATGTGTTGGAGATACCCACAGGTATATATGCAGATGCTTTTGGTAGAAGAAGATCTATGTTGATGTCATTTAGTTCTTACATCGTTTCTTTTGTGTTCTTTTATATGTTTCCTCACTTTTATGCGTATGCCATAGCGATGGTCTTCTTTGCACTTGGGGAAGCCTTTAGAACCGGGACACATAAGGCGTTGATACTGGAGTATTTGAGGCTAAACAATATGAGTGATAGGAAGGTGGAGTACTATGGTGGTACGCGGGCGGCTTCACAGCTTGGTTCTGCTGTTAGTTCACTTATAGCTGCAGCGCTTGTCTTTTACAGCGGGAGTTACAGATATATATTTATAGTCTCCGTTATCCCTTATGTTTTGAACTTGATGAATCTTGCTACCTATCCGAGAGAGCTGGATGGGACACTGGTGAAGGTAGAAAAGGGGCTTGTTGGAGAGCAAATAAAGACTACATTGAAAGAGTTTGTTGGCATATTCAGGAATCTTGGTGCAATGAAGGCCATATTGAATAGTTGTACTTTTTCCGCATTTTTCAAGGCAACGAAGGAATACCTGCAGCCGGTCGTAAAGTCATTTGCGCTGTCTTTACCACTTTTTGTTGCATTTAGTGGTGTAAAGAGGTCTGCAATAGTCATAGGAGTGGTTTACTTTATCATATATCTTTTGACGAGTTATGCTTCTAAGAATTCTTCGCGGTTTGCGGATAGATTCGGAGATATAGTTGTTGCTATAAACTTTACCTATGTTATGGGTGCCCTCTTGTTGATTGGTGCTGGTGTTTTTATGTACTTGAATATGCAGATAGTTTCTATTATATTTTTCTTGTTCTTTTATGTGTTGCATAATATTAGAAGGCCTTTGAATGTAGCATTTATAAGTGATAGAGTTTCTCATAAGACAATGGCATCGGGACTGTCTGTAGAGTCCCAACTTACTACTGTTGCAATGGCAGTATTGTCTCCGTTAATAGGTGCGGCTGCAGATGCTTTTGGAGTGGGTGTTGCGCTATTTATCTTTGGAGGAGCGATGGCGTCTCTGTCGGTTTTGCTCCGTGTAAAGGGTTAGGGGGCATCTCGTGGTAAAAAAGACCAAAGATATAGATGAGTTGAGAAGGAATATATACGAGAAGGCAGTTGCAATTGCCTTTGTCATTTATGCAGTTTTGATACCAATTAACTTCTATATGGATGTTGGAAAGTGGCATGAACCTGTATTGATAGCGAGCACTGTTACAGTAGGAATCGTGTATGTTCTGAGGAAGACACGGGATGTATATGTCCCTGTTGCACTTTTTGCTACTGTCCTTTCTTCTCTCACAGCGTTTTGGTTCACAAATGGAGGTTATAAAGGTAGCATACCGTTTTATTTTGGTATGCCGATCTTACTGGCTATCCTCTTTTGGAAGGGTTGGAGGAGGTTTATACTCGTTATCCTTACACTTGCAGATGGTCTTATACTTGCTACTGTAAACTTTTATTATCCGTACTTGATACACCACTATACCAGCGAGTTTGATAGATATGTGGATGTTACCATGGGGATAATAACGAGCTTTATCCCATCTATTTTGGGCATGATCTATATAATAGACAGCTTTGATAAGGAACACGAGATTGTCTTAAAACAAAACAGGGAGCTCTCTGCAAGGGCTGTTACTGATGACCTCACGGGGCTGTGTAGTAGGGCGTATCTGTTTAGCAGGTTGAAGGAGGCTGTAAACCGCTCGCAGAGGTATGGAACCCCTCTTTCTATCATTATGTTTGATGTTGACCATTTCAAGGAGATAAACGACAGGTGTGGACATCAGGCTGGAGACGAGGCATTAAGGAGGGTGGCGTCCATATTGAGAGGTGGAGTGAGAAGGTCTGATGTTGTTGGAAGGTATGGTGGGGAGGAATTCGTTGTAATACTTGAAAATACGGGTATGGATAGTGCTCGCATTGTTGCTGAGAAGTTGAGGCTTGCCATATACAATGTGGACATAATGGCAGGCTGTGCAAAGGTTACGGTGAGTGCAGGAGTTGCTGAGTATAGGGGTGAAAGTTTGAGCGAGTTTTTTATGAAGGCAGATAAGGCCCTGTATAAGGCAAAGGCTCAGGGCAGAAATAGGGTTGAGGTAGCTGCTTAGCTGTTTTCCTGTTTCTTTGTCCGTTCGTTCAGTAAGGTAAACCTCAGAATTTGCTCCTTGTTTATAGAGTCGGATAGTTCTTCTGTTATCTGTAGTAATGTGTATAGCCAGTACATGGATGCCGTTATAACAGATAGTATTATGATGATAAACACATTTCTCTTTTTGATTCCTAAATATGGGGGCCACTGTTCGCCCAGTAACTCTCTGTAGAGCTCTACTTTGGTCTTTGAAAGGGATGAACTTGTTTTGAGCAGAAGATGGAGGAATATCCCTAAGAATACCAGTGAGCATACGAAAAGAATGATGCCGCCTGTAATCCCTAATGTGTTTCTTCCTATCGATATTGCTGCTATAATGAGTATTATATAG
>JAGHAJ010000104.1 GCA_021161545.1 Synergistota bacterium
CAATTTGAATAGATTTAATCCAGTTGAAGGCATAAAAAGGATGTTCTCCTTGCGTTCTGTAGTTGAATTGGCTAAATCTATAGCTAAGGCGGTAATTATAGGTTATATCTTGTATATTTCTATAAAGGGTGCGTATCCGTTTCTTATAGATACTATGAAGATGTCTCCACTTGTTGCTATGATAGAAGTCGGTAAGATAGTTTTCTGGACAGTAGTTAAGGCAATGGTTGTGCTTTTGATACTTGCTGTTGTGGATTATTATTACCAGAGGTGGGAATTTGAGAAGAACATAAGGATGACGAAGCAGGAGATTAAAGATGAGTATAAGCAAACAGAAGGTGATCCTCAAATAAAGGCACGAATAAGGAGAAAACAACTGGAACTTGCCAAGAAGAGAATGATGCAGGAGCTGCCAAAGGCAGAAGTTGTTATAACTAACCCTGTATTTATTGCAGTTGCTTTGAGGTATGATCCGGATGTTATGAACGCTCCTGTGGTTGTTGCCAAAGGTCAAAGATTGATAGCACAGAAAATAAAAGAAATAGCAATGAAGTATGATATCCCTATTGTTGAGAACAAACCTCTTGCGAGAGTTCTCTTTTTTAACGTGGAGGTAGGAGAGGAGATTCCACCAGATTTGTATCAGGCGGTAGCAGAGTTATTGGCATTTGTTTATAATATTAAGCGTAAGAATATAGCTGAGGTGGTTTAGTTGAATAATACGGGTCTCACTACAAATTACACGTGGTTGAAATACAGCGATATAGTGGTAGCAGTTGCTGTAGTCATGGTTGTTGTTATGATGGTTATTCCTCTGCCACCATATGTGTTGGACATACTTATATCTTTTAACATCACATTTGGTGTTTTGTCTCTTTTGATGACATTTTATATAGGTAAACCACTGGATTTTTCAGTGTTTCCCTCATTATTATTGGTGGCTACACTTTATAGGTTGGCGTTGAATGTATCTACTACGAGGTCCATATTGCTTCATGCATATGCGGGTGAGGTGATAGTTGCCTTTGGAAGATTCGTAGTGGGTGGAAATGTAATAGTTGGTATTATAGTCTTTCTGATACTCGTTATAATTCAATTTATAGTTATCACAAAGGGTGCTGAACGGGTGGCTGAAGTTGCAGCGAGGTTTACCCTTGATGCTATGCCCGGTAAACAGATGAGTATAGATGCTGACTTGAATGCAGGACTGATAACAGACGCGGAAGCAAGGGCAAGGAGAGCTGAAATACAGAGGGAGGCAGATTTTTATGGTGCTATGGATGGTGCTTCAAAGTTTGTGAAAGGAGATGCGATAGCTGGTATCATTATTACGATAATAAATATAGTGGGTGGATTGTCTGTAGGTGTACTGCAGAAGGGTATGTCTTTATCTGAAGCCGTTAGTACGTATACTATATTGACTGTTGGGGATGGTTTATCAGCGCAAATTCCAGCTTTGATATTGTCTACAGCTACTGGTATAATAGTTACAAGGGCAGCGTCTGAACATAATCTTGGAAGGGATCTTGTCAGACAGCTTACATCCCAGCCGAGGCCTTTGTTTATTGCTTCGGGAATGTTGCTCTTCCTTGGAGCGATTCCGGGACTACCTACTGTGCCTTTTTGGGTTTTGGGGGCTGCAATGGGTGGTTTAGCTTATTCCATGAGAAGAGCGGCAGTAAAGGAGAAGGTGGTTTCGAAGGAAGAGGCCAAGAAGGTAGAAGAGAAAAGAAAGGGACCGGAAGATGTTTCTTCTCTTATACAGGTCGACCCTATGGAGATAGATATAGGGTATAGTTTAATACCACTGGTTGACCCGAAACAGGGAGGGGATATTCTTGATAGAATAACCATGATAAGGAGACAGATGGCAATGGAGATGGGTATAATAGTTCCTCCTATAAGGATAAGAGATGATATGAGGTTGGAACCCGATGAATATGTTATAAAGATAAAGGGTGCAGATGTGGGAAGGGCAAAACTGATGGTGGACCACTTTCTTGCTATGAATCCAGGTGTGGCTGAAGAAGAGATAGAGGGTATTCCCACTACGGAGCCTGCCTTTGGCTTACCTGCTGTGTGGATTACGGAGGATGTAAAACACAAGGCAGAGAGCCTTGGATATACTGTGGTTGATCCGCCATCGGTGATGGCTACGCATCTCACTGAAATCATAAAGAGATATGCTGCAGATTTACTGACACGGCAGGATGTGAGAAAGTTAATAGATATGGTAAAAGAGAATTACCCGGCTGTAGTGGAAGAGATGTCAAAGGTTCTGGAGGTAGGGGATGTGCAGAAGGTTCTTCAGAACCTTTTAAGGGAAGGGATTCCTATAAAGGATATGGTTACAATACTTGAGACGCTTACGGATTATGCCAAGGTGACAAGTGATGTTGTGCTCCTGACTGAGTATGTAAGGGCATCCTTGGCGAGGCATATAACACAGCTTTACCAGTCTCCAGATGGGATAATTCGTGTTATAACACTCTCTCCAGAGATAGAGGATGCCGTTTCTTCTGGTGTTAGCAGGACGGAAACTGGTATAAATATTGCTGTTGACCCAGCATTAGCATCGAAAATAGTTAATAATCTGGCTAAGGTTGTAGAGAATGTTGCTTCAAAGGGAGTACAACCAGTAGTGCTGTGTAGTCCGAAGATAAGATATTACTTTAAGATTTTTATACAACATAATTTCCCAACACTCGTTGTGCTATCTTATAATGAGATTTCTCCGACTGCTAAAGTTGAATCTGTTGGAGTGGTGACACTGTGATGAAATTTGCCAAGAAGCGCATATTCATAGCTAATACCGAGTCGGAAGCAGTAAGGATGGCCAAGGAGAGCTTGGGGAGCAATGCTGTTATTATATCTTCTCGTAGGATAAAGAAGGGGGGATTCTTGGGGCTTTTTGCGAAGAAGATGGTGGAAGTTACAGCAGGCGTGCCGGTGGAGGAAGAAAAGAAAAGGGGAATAGATTTTGATATCTTGGCTCAACTGCTTTCAAGGAGGCATGCAGAGGAAAGTGCGATTCCCGAAAAAAATGGGAATACCCAAAGTAGTGATATAGCTGTGCAGATCCAAGAGATGAAGAATATGATTGCTACTTTTATAGAACATACGCTTCCTTCTAAGAATGGTGATATGTTCTTTAGCACGCTTCCACAATCCCTGAAGGGACTGTACAATAAAATGATCGAGAATGAGGTGAATGAAGGTATAGTTAAGGGTATATTTAGTGAGTTCTTGAAAGAGATTCCTAAGGAAGAGGATCTTGAGGGCAAGGAAGAGATTGTAAACAAGCTGTTGGAATATGTTAGTAGGAAGATTCCTGTTTCTGGTCCTATAGTGGTAGATGATGGTAAAACTCCTATGGTGGTAGTTATGGTTGGTCCCACTGGTGTTGGAAAAACTACTACTATTGCTAAATTAGCTGCTATATATACCTTATATGAAAGGAAGGATGTTGCCCTTATAACGGCAGATACCTACCGGGTAGCTGCTGTGGAACAATTGAAAACTTATGGTAAAATTATAGGTATACCTGTTGAGGTAGTTTTTACTCCTCAGGAGATAAGACAGGCAGTGGAGGAGCATATGGATGCCGATCTCATCTTGATAGATACAGCAGGTAGGAGTCAGCATGATGAGATGAAGATGTCTGAACTCAAAGCATATATTGAAGGTGCGGAGCCGACAGAGACACACCTTGTTCTGAGTGCTACCACCAAATATAAAGACCTTGAGGATGCGGTTGAAAGATTCAGCTGTGTCCCTTTGGATAAGTTTGTCTTTACAAAGTTGGATGAGACTACAACTTTTGGTAATATACTGAATATAGTTGTGAAATATAGGTATCCTTTGTCTTATATAACAAATGGGCAGAATGTTCCTAATGATATAGAGGTGGCAGATTCCATGAAAATAGCAAGGGGACTTCTCGGTATGGAAGTATTTTATAGTTAGGGGAGTTTCAGATGGTGGATCAGGCACAGCAGTTGAGAAATTTGGTTAAAAAGTCCAGCAAGATACCGCTTAAACGGGGACAGTTCAAGGTTAACCTGTCGAGGGTTATAGCAGTTGCAAGTGGTAAGGGTGGTGTTGGAAAGACTAATTTTGTTGCGAACATGGGTATTACTATGTCGCGTTTGGGTAAGAGGGTGATTATAGTAGATGCTGACCTTGGTCTTGCAAATGTTGACCTTGTGTTTGGTATTAGTCCCAAATATCATCTGGGTCATGTAATATCTGGAGAGAAGAAGCTTAGTGAAATAGTGGTTGATGCTCCAGAAGGGGTGAAAATTGTTGCAGGTGGTGCTGGTATAGCAGAACTTGCTAATATGAACGATACAGATAGGGTGAGGTTTATAGGGAGTTTGGGAGAGCTTGAAGATATGGCTGATATTATCCTCATAGATACAAGTGCTGGTATATCAAACAATGTTTTAGGGTTTATCTTAGCTGCAGACGAGGTTATTATAATTACAACTACAGAACCCACTGCTATAAGGGATGCTTATGGGGTTATAAAAGTACTTGCAAGAGAAAACAGAGAAATTGATATGAAACTTGTAGTTAATATGGTTGAAGATGAAGAGGAAGCAGAGGATGTTGCAAATAGGATAAGGATGGTCGTTAGTCAGTTTCTTGGCTCTAACATAGAGTATATCGGTTACATACTGCGGGACAGTGGTGTGCAGCGTGCAGTCTTGCGATCGGAACCTTTTGCTATTGCCTTTCCTAAATCGAAGGCAGCAAAGTGTATCTCTGAAATAGCGGGTAGGTTAGTGCACCTTGAAATGGAAGGGCGTGCCCAGGGAAAGGGTATAAAATCGTTTTTGTTCAGGTTACTGCGACTTAATAGTAGGAGGAAATAATTTATCGATATGGAATTATCCAAGCTTTTGAGACCAGGTGATAAGGTGTGGTTAGAGGTGCTTGCGGGCAATTATAAGGGTAGTTATCCAAGCGTGGTGGAAGGTGTAGGTAGGGATGCCATAGTAGTTGGGCACCCTTTTGTAAAGAGTGCGTTGCTCCCATTGGCGCACGGTACGAAGGTTAGGGTTACCTTTAAGGGAAGGGGGGCACTTTATACCTTTGAGAGCAGAGTTAAAGGTAGAGGAATTGAAGGAGTTTTAGTCCTGTATCTGGAGTTGCCGGAAAAAATAGACAGGATTCAGAGGAGAAGGTTTGTTAGATTGGAAGTGATACTACCGTTTTACTATAAAAAGGGTAATGAGGAGAAGTATAAAAGTGGTATGATAAAGGATATAAGTGGCTCTGGTGTGAGGGCTGTGGTTGATAAGGGTATAAATGTGGGTGATACTCTCCAGGTGTTTATTGATCTTTATGGTAAGAGTAAGCCAAATAAGGTAGTTGATATGGGTGGAATAATAGCAGTAAAGGCGGTTGTTGTGAGACAGGTGATAAATCCGAATTTTAATGATAAGAAGAGGAAAGAGGTTGGGATGGAGTTTGTGGAGATGTCTGAAAAGGATAGGCAGAAAATTGTAAGGTTTATATTTGAAAAAGAGAGATTATCACGGCAGAAGGGGTTGTTGTGAATTGCCAAAGATTAAGGTAATGGTAGTAGATGATTCCGCATTTATGAGAAAGGTTATCAAGGATATGCTTGAAGAGGACCCCGATATTGAGGTAGTGGCTACTGCAAGGGATGGTATGGATGCCATAAAGAAGTTGGTAGATATAAGGCCAGATGTAATTACGCTTGATTTAGAGATGCCACGCCTTAATGGTCTGGATACATTGGGCTATATAATGAGTGAAACACCTACACCGGTGATAATGCTGAGTAGCTACACTCAAGAGGGTGCTGATGCGACATTAAAAGCCCTTGACTATGGAGCAGTGGACTTTGTTCCAAAACCTTCTGGTCCGATTTCTATGGATATAAGAAAGGTAAAGGATGAACTGATAAGAAAGATAAAGTCAGCTGTTGGTATAAACCTTAGTATGGTGAAGTTTAAAGAGGTTTCTCCGATTAAAAAGAAGAAGGAAGTCAAAGGTGTACCTTATTTGAAGACTGCTGAGAAGATACTTGTTATAGGAACGTCTACAGGAGGGCCTCGGGCGCTACAAGAGGTGGTTCCTAAAATTCCTGCAGATATAGAATCTGGCATACTAATTGTTCAACATATGCCTCCAAAGTTTACAAGATCTCTTGCAGAAAGGTTGGACTCTTTATCTGAACTCGTAGTAAAGGAGGCAGAAGATGGCGATAAGGTATCGCCGGGTGTTGCTCTTGTTGCACCTGGTGATTACCATATGGTTGTAGAGAGGGATGACAAGGAGTTTAGGGTAAGGAATGTCAAGACTCCACCTATAGGTAAGCTTAGACCTGCAGTTGATGTTACGATGTTATCTGTTGCAGAGGTGTGGAATGGTTTTATTGTTGGTGTTATAATGACAGGTATGGGGAAAGATGGAGCAAAGGGCATGTTGATGATAAAGAAAAGGGGTGGTAGGACCATAGTTGAGGATAAATCTACCTGTGTTGTGTATGGAATGCCACGGGCAGTTGTGGAGATAGGGGCTGCCGATATTATAGTTCCTCTCTATGAAATTCCCAAAAAGATAGTTGAGATTATAAAAAGCTGAAAGGGGGAAAGAGATATGGGGATGGATCTTTCTCAGTATATGGATACGTATTTAGAGGAATCTGCTGATCAACTTCAGAGGCTGAATGAGCTACTATTGGATTTGGAAAAATCTCCAACAGAACTTTCTATACTGAATGAGGTTTTTAGGGTAGCACATACATTAAAAGGAATGTCTGCTACTATGGGCTTTAATAA
>JAGHAJ010000164.1 GCA_021161545.1 Synergistota bacterium
CCATGATATCAAATAACATCATGAAATTCCCCGTCCTTCTCTTAGATCACTTCCTAAACGTCGTGTCATACCCAATGGAATGGCTGAAAAAGTATCTCAATCTTCACATACTCTCAAAAGGTGGTAAGTATGTCTATGCTCAGTACCCGAATATACGCAAACAAACTCAATTCTGAAGCAGAAAAGTATGTATATTGAAAATTATACTTTCTCATGGTAGAATTATTGTTAACAGATGGGGTGTAGCCAAGCGGTAAGGCACGGGACTTTGGATCCTGCACTCGGAGGTTCGAATCCTCCCACCCCAGCCATTAAAAGCACAAAAGGGAGACTCAAGTGAGTCTCCCTTTTTATGGTATCTCTCTGAGGACTACTTAGATGACTCCTCTTTCATCGTCCTACTTATGCACCACGCAAAGCCACCCCACACTATTGCCATTATGATAATCATCTCCACTACCCACATAATGATAACCTCCTACTCCTCAGCCTCTTGAAGTACCTGAGGATATTTTGCATGCTTTGCAAACCAGTCGTTGAGAAGGTATGCTACTATTATCGCAATGACCCACTGGACTATGATGGTACCCACAGAGTATGTATGCGTAAACACACCAGGGTGCCACCAGTCTTTTGGATACCATGTAACCGCTTGCCATATCCACCATCCAACCAGTATCACAAACTGCACAGGAATAGTGTATATAGCAACACTCCACCATTTACCTAACTTCACATCACTATCAGGGTTAACATATTCCGACCTTACCTTTTCAACGCCTTTCTTTATCATAGCCCAAGCAATGATAAAACCACTCACCATAAGTCCAACTCCCCACACCCAGTCTTGGTTGTTGAGTATTGTAATGTTCGCAGAAGATGGAAGTCCAAGTATTAGAAGCAGGAATCCCATCCAGACAACTGCTTTCTTACGGTTCCAACCTGCATCTCTAAACAGCCTTACGCCAAGTTCTATCATGGAAAGTTCAGAGGAAAGCGCAGCAAATGATAACGCAAGGAAGAACAGTATAGCAAATATTGTCCCACCTGGCATCTTTGTAAGGAGCTGAGATAGATGAATGAATGCAAGCCCCGTGTTTCCTGAATGTACAGCTTTCATGGCAGCCTCGTGAGTTGGAGAAAGGGCAAATATAGAACCAATCACCGCTATGCCTGCAAAAATAGAAGCAGAGTTGTTACCAAGACCTGTTGTGTAGACATTAAGTACAATATCCTCGTTATACTTACTGTAAACATAGTAGGTCAGCAAAAGTCCCCAACCTGCACCAGTAGACCATGCAGATTGGCTCCACGCGTTAAGCCAGGTATTCCCATTAGCAAGATATTTAAGGTCTATAGAGAAAAGATACTTATATCCCTGTATGGAACCGGGTAAGAGTGTAGCGTAAACAGCCAATATTACCAAGATGATGAAAAGGGCAGGAATGAGGAATTTATTAGCCTTTTCTATACCACCAGCAACCCCCTTATATATAACCCAGACACATATAATCAAGGAAATTACATGGAAAAGTATCATTTGTGCAGGGCTTGTAGAAAAGTGCTTCCATAGAGCTGCAGTATCTAAGTTAGGATTAGAGAAGTAACCCGAAACGGCATATACAAAGTACCTTACACACCATCCCATAACTACTGCATAGTAAAAAGCTATCGCAAGGGATATCCAAGCAACCAGTGCCCCGAGCCATGTGTACTTTTCACCCAAAAATGACTTAAAGGAACCTATAACACCCATCCTCGTGCTCTTACCAAGTACTGCTTCTGCTATCAACAAGGGTATAGACCAGACAAAGAGTGCTATGATCCAACCAACCATGAAAGCGCCACCACCATTAGCAGCAGCAACACGAGGAAAACGCCAAATATTACCTGTACCAACAGCCATTCCTATAGCTGCTAAAATTAAACCCCATCGTGAAGCCCACTGTTCCTCAAACTTTTTCTTCTTCATAAATATTTACACCTCCTCCAGCATATTAAAGACCTCTGAAGAGCCAAACATCCATACCAATATCTTTAATTTCTGAGGTACCACCCCCTTTGCTAAAACCCAGAAATTTGAATCCCTGCACCCTTCTCCAGTGCCCTTTGATAAGCAAGAGCTGCAAGTGCAACATCCTCAACAGCAACACCTACTGTTTCAAAGAGTGTAATCTCTTCATCCATAGTTCTACCTTTCTTATCCCCTGTTACTATTTCACCTATCTCCGCATATATATTGCCCTCAGATATAATACCTCTTTTTAGTGGTATTATGATGTCACCTGCTTCCGCCAAGACTGCATCTTTACTGTCTACTACCAATTTATCTGCTCTTTTCACTATTACCTCATCTACTTCCTGCATATCTGGCCTGTATGCACCTATAGCATTAACATGTGTCCCCCTTTTAACCTTACTACCATCAAACACAGGTATAGTGGAAGTCGTCGCAGTAATTATGATATCTGCCTCCGCTATAATTTCATTATAATCTTTGATAGACACAAATTCAATATCTCTATAAGACTCCGACATATTTTTACAAAATCTCTCTGCTGCACCCTCAATCGAATCCATAACCCACACAGTATTTATACTCCTCACAGAGACAGCCGCTTCCACCTGTGTATAACCCTGCTTTCCTGCTCCAAATAAAAGAACTTTAGACGCATCAACACGAGATAGAAGTTTAATAGCAAGTCCACCAGCTGCACCTGTCCTTAGCGCAGTAAAATGCGTACCCTCTATAAGGGCAAGAGGCTGCCCGCTACCGGCATCTAAGAGCACGACAGCGGCCATTACGCTTGGCATCCCCTTACTCAGGTTACCAGGAAATACAGACACTACCTTTACTGCAACCGAGCCAAGCGAAGGTACATATCCAGGCATAAAAAGGACATCTCCCTTGGCTGTAGATATAACTGTCCTTAGAGGTACTTCTGCTTTAGCAGAAGAAAGGTCTACAAATCCCTTTGCTACCGCATCTATGGCTTCATCCATATGTACAAGAGATCTCAACTCATCCCTACCTATTACAAGCATTACTTATTACCTCCTCAAACAACAGCGGGTTCTACTATTAATTCTCCCCTCTCAAATCTCTTGTAGCTCAACATATCTATCGGGAGATCGAGTTCCTCACCCAGTATCAGCTGTGACATAAGAACACCTGTTATCGGACTAAACATAAAACCATGACCGCTAAAACCAACTGCCATGTAGTACCCTTCTACTTCCTCTACCCCTCCAACTATAGGCTGAGCATCAGGTGTCATATTATAGGAACCTGCCCATTGCCTTACAACTCTAAGGTCTCTTGTGGGCGGCAATAAATTAGAGACCTTACGTGCCATTTCCTCCAAGAATACCCATGTGGAATTCACCCTATGTGTTTCCTCATGCTCTTCCGGTCCATACCCCATAATAAAACTACCATGCGGTCTTTGCTGTATGTAAAAATTACCAGCAAACGAAATCAACATCGGCTCAGAAATCCTATTCACAGGTTCAGTTATTAATGCCTCGTGTCTCTCACTATAAGTAGGAATAGATATACCCGCCATAGCAGCGACCTCTTTAGACCA
>JAGHAJ010000110.1 GCA_021161545.1 Synergistota bacterium
AAAGATAAAGCGCCTGGACTCCTCTGTGAAAGTGAGGAGTTGACGAGGACAGGGTTTATCGAGTTTTTCGGCGGATGCCCTGAGGTGAAACCCTCGCCTTAAGCCCTTCTACAAACCCGGTAAGAGGCGACTCCCGGACAAAGTGAAGGGCAGGGTAACTGCATGAGGAGTTGAAGTCATGTGTGGTATAGTTGGATATATAGGTGAAAAGATAGAGATAGTCCCCTTTTTGATTGGGGGGTTAAGAGACCTTGAGTATAGAGGTTATGATTCTGCTGGGGTTGTCTTTCTGGACGATGGTCGGCTGAACGTGGTCAAGACAGAGGGAAAAGTAAATCGTCTCTTGAAGAAGTTGCAGGATAGAGGTCTTACACACAAGAAAAGCACATTGGGTATGGGACATACGAGATGGGCGACTCATGGCGCACCAAGCGACGATAATGCCCATCCCCTTACGGATAGTTCTATGGACTTTGCAGTAGTCCATAATGGCATAATAGAAAACCATGTGGAACTCAGAAGAGAGCTGCAATCTGATGGGTATAGCTTTGTCTCTGACACGGATACAGAGGTCATTGTATATCTGGTAAAGAAGTATTATCGAGATAATCTTCTTGATGCAGTTAGGCAAGCAGTGAAGCGGCTTTCAGGGGCGTTTGCGGTGGGTATAGTGAGCAGGTTTGAGCTCGATAAGGTGATACTGGTGAGACAGGGTAGTCCCCTTGTGGTGGGTATAGGAAGTGGTGCCATGTACTTTGCTTCAGATGTGAACCCATTTTTGACTTACACCGATGAGGCGGTGTTTTTGGAGGAGGGGCAGATTGCTGTTTTGACCAGTAGAAGTGTGGAAGTAATGGACTATGATGGTAGTATCGTTGAGTGGGAGTCTATGCATATAGAGTGGACCCCTGAGATGGCGTCCAAGGGTGGATTTGAGCATTATATGTTGAAAGAAATAGAGGAAGAAGGCAAAGTGGTCAGGGAGACGCTTGAGGGCAGGGTAAATCTGGATGGTATATCTTTGCCGGAGCTGAGCGGAGCAAGTATAGAGCAGATAGGCAGGCTCTTTATAGTTGCCTGTGGTACATCTTACTATGCGGGGATGCTTGGCAAATACCTCATTGAGGAACTTGTGGGTATCCCTGTGGAGGTAGAGGTTGCATCTGAGCTGCGATACAGGAGATTTCCCGTATATCCTAACGATATGGCAATGTTTATATCCCAGTCTGGTGAAACGGCAGACACCCTTGCCTCTTTGAGGTTGTTTAAGGACAGAGGCATAAAGACAGTCTCTTTGGTAAATGTAAGGGGTAGTACTATAGATAGGGAGTCTGATGTCACGCTTTACCTCAGAGCTGGACCTGAGATAGGAGTGGCATCTACCAAGGCGTTTGTTGCCCAGCTTGCACTCCTTTATCTCATTGCCTTTCAGTGGGCAAAGGAGAGAAATGCTCTTGATATTCGCGAATATGCCTCAGGACTTCTTAAACTACCCTATCAGATAGAAGAAATCCTCTCGGATAAAGAGGCTATCAAGAGACTGGCTGAGAAATACTATTCGTTTAGGAATTTCCTTTACCTCGGAAGGGGATTCTACTACCCCATAGCCATGGAAGGTGCTTTGAAGCTGAAAGAGATCTCCTATATTCATGCAGAGGCGTATCCTGCAGGTGAAATGAAACATGGCCCTATAGCCCTTATAGATGAGCAGATGCCTGTTGTGGCAGTCATACCAAGAGGTTACATATACAGCAAGACGTTGAGTAACCTTGAAGAAACGCGTGCTCGTAGGGCTCCTATTGTAGCGGTTGCAACAACCGGGGATAGCGATATAGTGAGGTATACTAATGATGTCATGTGGATACCAAGGAGTATGGAGATTTTTGCGCCTATGCTCTGCATTGTTCCTTTATAGCTATTTGCATACCATGTTGCAAGACTTAGGGGTTGTGAGATAGACCAGCCGAGAAACCTTGCGAAGAGCGTTACCGTGGAGTAAAAAGATGGTGCCGAGGGCCGGAGTCGAACCGGCATGAACCAGAGGTTCGCTGGATTTTGAGTCCAGTGCGTCTGCCAATTCCGCCACCTCGGCTCATCCTAAATTATAATAGGGGGTCTTGCTTTTGTCAAGAAAAAAAAGGCTATTGCTTCATATATGCTGTGCACCTGATGCCACTGTCCCTTATATACTCCTCAGCGAAGAGTATGAGGTTATCGGATACTTCTATGGTTCAAATATACACCCACTATATGAATACAAGAGGAGACTTGCGGCCTTACAGAGTCTTTCAGAGAGGTGGGGTATGCCTGTTATAGTTGAGAAGTGTGAACCCTCTTCATGGCTGAAGAAGACCGCTATTCTCAGAGATGAGCCCGAAGGTGGGAGGCGATGCAGGATATGTTTTTTCCTTCAGCTTGACTCAGCAGCCCGAGTTGCAGCTGGAAAAGGTATCTATCTCTTTACAACTACGCTTACTATTAGTCCCCATAAAGATGTAGATGCAATAAATACTATAGGAACAATTGCAGGTAAACGGCACGGGGTTCATTACATTCCCCATATATTCAGGAAAAAAGACGGCTTTAAAAAGAGTGTGTACTTAAGCCGTCTTTTAGGGCTTTACAGGCAGAACTACTG
>JAGHAJ010000248.1 GCA_021161545.1 Synergistota bacterium
CCATCACCACAGAGTTAAAAGGTAGAGTCCTGCTTGCAGCTGTTAGCTCCATGTGGTTGAATCTCTCTCCAGAAGAAGTTCTACGCCCCGTCCACCTGTAACCATACCAAGATGCAAGCCCCACCTGCCTATAGTACCTTCCACCCCTGCCGTAACCTGCCTGCAAAACACTCAGGGCCTTATACAGGTTGTTACCCCATCTCAGAACAAGCCACTTTGACTCGCTCTTGTGGTACAATACCCAACTCTTTTGCACTTTCAATATATACCTATTCTGGTATTTTATACCATCCCTCGCCAACTTGATATACCTCAAATGGAAACCCCTTCTCCACAAAGAGTTTATCTCATCTCTGAATGCACACAGATCACCTATATTGCCATCCCCCTTGGGCAGTGTCATAATGCGAAAACGTGCCACATACAAAACTACATTTTCTCCAGTAACTATCACCCTCGCAGGAAAATCCCTTGTCCCACCAAAGATTGGCACCCCAGAAGAGAGCAAAAAAATCACTAACAAAAAGATAACATATCTTTTCATTTACCGTTTCACCTCCTGCACGGAAACTACAGAGTATGCTGCAATGGCCTCACCTCTCCCAATACTATCCATACCCTCATTGCTCTTCGCTTTTACATTCACAGATGCCTCGTCTATGCCAACAACCCCTGCAATTACCCGCTTCATCACATCATAATATCCACTGAGCTTTGGACGCTCAGCCACAATCGTCACATCGATATTGTTAACCTTAAAACCTTCCTTCTTTGCCAAGTCAACTACATACCCAAGTATAACCTTACTGTCAAGTCCCTGCGAAGACACACTATTGGGAGGAAAGTAGATACCAATATCTCCCCTCCCAATAGCACCCAAAATAGCATCCGATATAGAATGCAACACAACATCTCCATCAGAGACACCCAATAATCCCAACGGATACTCTATTTCAACTCCGCCCAGAACAAGCCTTCTACCCTCAACAAGTCGATGTATATCGTAACCGAATCCAACTCTCATTCAGCTATCCAGTTGCTCTCTTTCTCTTTTCGTCTTTGAGCCTCCCAAATATCATCTTGCCTGCAGAAGTCTGAAGCACACTGGTAACTACTATCGTAACATCCATATTCATGAATCGTCTTCCACCTTCAACTACAATCATAGTTCCATCATCCAGATATGCAATTCCCTGCCCCTGCTCCTTACCCTCCTTAAGGATATGCACATGCATCTCTTCCCCCGGTAAGGCAACCGGTTTTAGCGCATTTGCAAGGTCATTTATATTTAGAACCTCTATGCCCTCTATACTTGCCACCTTATTTAGATTGTAGTCATTAGTTATAATCTTTGCACTCAGCTTTTTTGCGAGGACAACGAGTTTGGAATCCACATTCTCACCATGGACATCTTTCTCATATATATAGACATCAACATAGTTTTCCTTGCTCAGAGCATTAAGCACATCCAATCCTCTTCTGCCTCTCGCCCTCCTTGAGCTGTCAGAAGAATCAGCTATATGCTGAAGTTCCTGCACCACAAACCTTGGTATTATCAAGAGACCTTCAAGAAAGCCCGTCCTCGACATATCCAGTATTCTACCATCTATAATTGCACTCGTATCCACTATCTTTTTGCTTGCCTCTCCTTTCCCCTTCTTCAAGAGCTTCTTCGTTTCCCTATCAGAGGTGCCTCCTATCTTAGGCAAGGAGTTAAATATGCCAAATATGTCCTCCTGTCTCTTTATACCTATTCTCGCACCCAGATAACCGAACCCTATATTAAGCACAATCGGAACATAAGGACCCACTATAGGTAAAAATGATAGCGGATAAACCAGCAGATTGGCAATTATGAGTCCAACTATGAGACCTAAAACACCCGCAATAATCTCACGAGATGGAATTTCTTGCAACTCCACTTCTACCTTACCGGTAATTTTGCTTATACCACTAATAATCTTAGGCGTCAAAACATAGAAAAACACCAACCCAATTACACCAGTACAGGCTATCACCACCGCCACCTTTACTTCTATACTACTATAGTGCAAGACATTGTTTAACAGGTACTCAGCAGTCTGATAGCCACCGGTTATTCCAACCAACAGCATTATAGCCCTAAAGAACTTCTCCCACGTAGGGATACCACTATCTTTTTTGTTTTCTGTCATCTTTTACCCCCTCTCCTATAACTGTAAACCTATTCTCTATAGCCTTTCTAAGGGTCATCCCATCAGCATACTCTATATCACCCCCTACCGGAAGCCCATAAGCCAGCCTCGTTACCTTTATCCCAAGCGGCTTTAAGACATCTACCAAGTAATAAAACGTCATATCCCCTTCTATCTTTGGATTGGTTGCTATTATTATCTCCCTGAAATTACCGCTCTTTACTCTATCCAACAACTCCTTTATCCTTAACCTTTCAGGTCCCACCCCACTGTAAGGTGAAAGCGCACCACCCAACACATGGTAAAGTCCCTTATAAACCCCTGCATTCTCTATGCTAATTACATCC
>JAGHAJ010000136.1 GCA_021161545.1 Synergistota bacterium
CTAAGCAATGCAACTGAAGAAGCGGGGCGCTTTATGCCTGCAGCTTTCCCCAACATCTCCTTAGAATCAACTAATTCTACTTTCACGCCCATCCTACCAGCTACATCTAACAGCTCAGTAAATATTCTATCTTCTATATCTTTGGCTATTATCACCAACTCTGCCTCTCCTCTATTAATCGCCCTTTTAACTTGATTTAGTCCTACTACCCTCTTTTTCCTAACCAGGCCGGTAAGTACCACTGTCTCTACCTACCTCGGCACAAAAACAACCCATATTCTAACATTAACATACCCTTCTGTCAACTCACAAAAGTTTGAAAGCACAAAACTACCCCTCTGCCTCGTCTCCACCGAAGATATCCTGTTGCTGAGGCATTTTTTCCTCTTCTTCTCCTTTGGCTTTCACTACAACTTTTCTATACTTGCGCAAACCTGTTCCCGCAGGTATGTAATGTCCTATTATAACATTCTCTTTGAGCCCTTTCAAGTCATCATACATACCGTTGACAGCAGCTTTAGTAAGCACATGTGTTGTCTGCTGGAAAGAAGCTGCCGAAAGGAAACTCTCTGTGGACAAAGATGCCTTTGAGATTCCATGCAACATTGGTTTCGCCCTTGCTTTCCTTTTCTTACGTCTAAGAAGTCCCACATTTTCCTGCACTTTTATAACCTCTACCGTCTCTTGAATAGGTCTAATAGTAATCTCATCTACATTAGCGCTCGCAATCTGTCTTATTGCCTTCTGATTCAACTCTTGACCCGCCGGAAGAATAACCTCCCCAGAAACAGCGTCAAAAGCTGGTAGTGTTAAGACATTACCATAAGCAATGTCTGAGAGAACCTCAAATCTAAGATCACTAATTAACATCTCCGAATCCTCAAGCACTACCTTCTCAACCCTGTTCTCTAATATCTCATCAACCACTGTAGGTTCCAAGACAGAACCTTGTCTGGCAATAACCGTTTCATCCACAACAATATCTTCCGCAATCTCCTTTCCCCATGCCTTATCCAAGATAGCTTTATGCAACAGGTCTGGTATATACAGCGATTCTACTTTCTTCCACACCTTAACACTTGACACATTACTTTTAGCTATCTTATCAACTATTGACCTTTCCAAAACAGTATTTGCACTCGCTATAAGTTCCCCACTCTCCTCATCAACCACATCTTCTGCCAGCACATTTCCCACAAATGACTTCAATACCCTAACATCCTTAGCTACTATCCACTCCGCACCTTTTATCTTGGAAATTATCTCATCCGCTACCTGAGAATTAATGTTCTTCCTACCACTCAAATCCAGCCCATCCATCCATACCTTTTCCAAAATGTGAGACTTGAACTCCATTTCTCCAACTATATACTTCACATCTATCCCATCCATGCCAAGTTCTATCTCACTAATTGGACTATCAACAGATATAATCTTTGCAAATGCTTCAGGCGACAGTTCCTCGCCCCTCTTTAAGAACTCCACTTCACCACTACGGTCTTTAACGAAACCAAGAACTTTTCTACCAACTACCTCTTTATACTCCTCTTCCTCTATCCTCTCATTCATTTCATCTATAAGAGCGTTCTGTCTATTAAATTCATCAACACGCACAACATATCCAGGCAGCAACTCCGTGTCACCTTCATCTATAATCTTAACTTTATCCGACGGTGCTATCTTACGAGTAATAACCTCTATATGTTTATCAGATATGGTAACTCCCTGAGAGAGATAAACCTTCTGAACTTCATCTACTATATACTTCTGCACCGCTTTTAACCCTTTTATATCAAGAAGCTTATTAGGGTCTATATAGCCCGTCGTTAGCTGCTGTCCGGCCTCCACCTCATCTCCAACATCCACAAGGATTCGCGCATTGGACGGCACATTATACACCTTGGAGAGTTCTTCATCTTCCAAAGAAGTAATAATAAGCTTCTTGCCCCTTTCAGCCTCCTTTATCTGAGAGACTATGCCATCTATTTCTGATATAATGGCTTCTCTCTTTGGTTTTCTTAACTCAAACAACTGTTCAACCCTCGGAAGACCTTGAGTTATATCTTCTCCCTTTATCCTTATTCCACCCGTGTGGAATGTCCTCAGAGTAAGCTGTGTACCCGGTTCTCCTATAGACTGAGCAGAAACAATTCCGACAGCTTCTCCTATATTCACAGGCCTTCCCAATGCAAGGTCTCTACCATAGCACTTAGTACAGATACCCCTCTTAGACTTACATGTCAAAGGAGAACGAATCTTTACCTTCTTTACACCCGCTTGTTCTATCTTCTTGGCAAGCTCTTTTGTTATTTCTTCATTGGCATGAACTATAACCTCCCCATCTGGTGTCCTTACATCTTCTGCAGCATACCTACCTGTAATCCTATCCGCAAGCGACATAAGTTCCCCACCAAACTCATCCTTTATAGCCTCAAAATATATACCATCTGTAGTGCCACAATCCTCCTCAGTAACCATTATATCTTGAGCAACATCTATAAGCCTTCTTGTAAGGTAGCCTGACTTGGACGTTCTCAAAGCAGTATCTGCTAATCCCTTTCTGGCACCATGTGTGGATATAAAGTACTCTAAAACGCTTAACCCTTCTCTAAAATTAGAGAGTATAGGGTATTCTATAATCTTACCTGATGGGTTAGCCATCAATCCTCTCATACCAGCCATCTGTGTTAGCTGCCTCACACTACCTCTTGCACCAGATTTCACCATAATTTTAAGAGGATTAAGCTCATCCAAGCTTCTAAGGATAACATCAGCAACAGTATCTGCAGCTTTAGTCCATATAGACTCTATCTTCTCCTCTCTTTCATCATCCGTAATAATCCCCTTATCATACTGTTCTGCGACCACTTTCTCACTCTTGTGTGCTTCATCTATAACATCCCATTTCTCCTTGGGAACTTTAACATCCGTTATAGAGATTGTCAAACCAAACTTTGTTGCCATATGAAACCCCAGTTCTTTTAGGGCATCCAACGTACCAACCATAACATCTGGTCCAAACTTTTCATATCCCTCTCTTAATATCTTCAACAACTTCTTCTTATCTACGACATCGTTAACAAACTCAAACCCCTTGGGCAACGCTTCGTTAAACAATATCCTTCCCACTGTAGTTTCAAAAAATCCATTATCAGTGCGCACCTTTATGCGTGCATGCAATCCTAACTTTCCATATTCATATGCCGTAAGTGCATCATCAAAACTGTAAAAATGAGAACCTTCACCTTTTTCTCCATCAACTATAAGTGTCATATAGTACATCCCTAACACCATGTCCTGTGTCGGTGTAACTATAGGACCACCGTGTGCGGGGGAAAGCAGATTACGCGAAGAGAGCATAATTAACCTACTTTCCGCCTGCGCATCTATAGAAAGAGGTACATGCACAGCCATCTGGTCACCATCAAAGTCTGCATTAAAAGCCGTACAGACAAGCGGGTGAATCTGTATAGCCTTACCCTCTATCAAAACAGGCTCAAATGCTTGGATTCCAAGCCTGTGAAGCGTAGGAGCTCTATTTAGTAACACAGGATGTTCCTTTATTACTTCCTCCAATACATCCCACACTTCTGGCCTGCCTTTTTCTATCATCTTCCTTGCACTCTTTATATTGCTGACAAATCCCTTTTCTGTCAGCTTATTCATAACAAAAGGTTTAAAAAGCTCAAGTGCCATTTGCCTTGGAAGTCCACACTGATGCAACTTCAGTTTTGGACCAACTACTATAACAGACCTACCAGAGTAATCAACCCTCTTCCCCAGCAGGTTTTGCCTGAACCGACCTTTTTTTCCACTCAGCATATCGCTTAAAGACTTAAGCGGCCTTCCAGAAGCATTTACAACCATCTTACCCCTTCTACCATTGTCTATCAAAGCATCAACTGATTCCTGTAACATCCTCTTTTCACTCTTAACTATAATATCCGGCGCCCTGAGATCTATAAGCTTCTTTAACCTTATATTCCTATTTATAACCCTTCTATAAAGGTCATTCAGGTCAGAGCTGGCAAACCTACCACCGTCAAGCTGAACCATCGGTCTTAAGTCTGGTGGTATAACTGGTAGAACTTCCAAGACCATCCACTCAGGTCTATTTCCAGATTTTATGAAGGCATTAACTACTTCCAATCTCTTTATGAGCTTGCTTCTTTTCTGCTTAGAGGCATTCTTAAGGGCACCTCGAATCTCACTTGCAAGTGCTTCTAAATCCACATCTTCTAAAAGCCTTTTTATTGCCTCAGCCCCCATCCCCGCCTCAAAGGATTTGTCATAGAGTTTATATGTCTCAACTTCTCTCTCAAGGAGTATTTGCCCTTTGTGAGTAGATGTATTTCCAGGGTTTATCACTACATACGCAGGATCTTCTATATTGACATTCTCTTTCTCCACTTCAAACCTCCCCGGATACCTGTAGCTGTATATCTTTAGCTCTCTTGAAGAAATTATGTCATCCTTTTTAAACGGAAGTTTCGCAACATAGTTCACTACAAACATCTCTTTACCACTATGCGTGAATCTCTCTACCTTTATGTAATCCTTGGCTTGCTTACCCATATTCTCCAGCTCGGTAGCAGAGATAATATCACCAACTTTATAAGGGACATCAGCTCCCAATACCACATCTACAATCTTAAAGCAAGGTTCGACTTCTACAGAGTTTTCACCATATCTTTCCTTATACTTATTAACCTCTTCTTCACTTATATAACTACCCGGTTCCACCACGATGTCATCTGTCCACTTAACTCTATAAGCTTCCTCTGCAACAAATTTTTTATTAAACTGTTTATGTATCTCAAACTCAGACTGTGATATGAGGTCTCCTTTATAGAGGTTTATTCCTTTCCTACTACCAGGATTTACCACTTTGTAGAGTGGCTCCAACCTACGCAAAGAGGCAAAATAAACTACCCTCTCCAGGTCCCTTGTAGGTACGTCCAATATCTGACTTATCATGCTCGGTATCCCTTTCAGATACCATATATGAACAACAGGAGCAGCAAGTTCTATATGCCCCATCCTTTCCCTTCTGACCTTCGACTCAGTAACTTCAACCCCACACTTCTCACACACAACACCTTTGTATTTTGCCTTTTTGTACTTACCACAATAACACTCATAGTCCTTGGTAGGACCAAATATTCGCTCACAGAAAAGCCCATCCCTTTCCGGCTTTAGTGTTCTATAGTTGATAGTTTCTGCTTTCTTTACCTCTCCACGAGACCACTCTCTTATCTTCTCTGGTGACGCCAATGATATCCTTATACCTTTTATACCCATTACCTATCTTTCCTCCTCTGATTTAAGGATAACCTCTGTCAAAGAGTCCCTCTTCTCTTCTCTGGTCTCTTCCTCATCCGGTTCTTCTTCAACCTCAACATCCAGAGCAAGTCCTTGCATCTCCTTAACCAGAACCTTAAACGACTCCGGCACACCAACGCTACTTATCTGATTTCCCTTAACTACAGACTCATAAGCTTTAACCCTTCCATCTATGTCATCAGACTTTATAGTAAGCATTTCCTGGAGTGTACTTGCTGCACCATATCCTTCTAATGCCCACACTTCCATCTCTCCAAATCTCTGACCACCAAACTGCGCTTTCCCTCCAAGTGGTTGCTGAGTTATCAAGGAATATGGACCTATTGAACGCGCATGAATCTTATCATCAACAAGATGTATGAGCTTCATCATATAGATATAACCGACTACAACGGGATGGTCAAATGATTCACCTGTCCTTCCGTCATACAAGATGCTCTTACCTTCAGGTGATATCCACCCATATTTCTCAGAAAGCTCCCTGAGTCCTTCCAACACTTTGTCCACCTCAATACCGTCAAACACAGGCGTAGCAACATACACACCTTTATCCTTTGCAATAAAACCAAGGTGCGTTTCCAGAACCTGTCCAAGGTTCATCCTTGATGGAACTCCAAGAGGATTTAACACTATATCAACGGGCGTTCCATCAGGTAAGAATGGCATATCCTCTTCAGGCATAATCCTCGAAATAACACCCTTGTTTCCATGCCTACCTGAAAGTTTATCCCCAACAGACACCTTTCTCATCTGCGCAACATAGACTTTTACCATCTTGTTAACGCCTGGAGGTAAACTATCGCTGTTCTCTTTGGAAAACACCTTTACATAAACCACTTTTCCACCTTCGCCATACGGAACCCTTAACGATGTATCCCTCACCTCTCTCGCCTTATCTCCAAATATAGCCCTTAAAAGCCTTTCCTCTGCACTCAGATCACTCTCTCCCTTTGGTGTAATCTTACCTACCAATATACTACCAGATTTTACCTCCGCTCCAACCCTGACAATACCATTCTCATCAAGGTCCCTCAACGCATCCTCACCTACATTTGGTATATCCCTCGTTATTTCCTCCGGACCCAATTTTGTATCTCTCGCCTCAACTTCATACTCTTCTATGTGTATAGAGCTAAAAACATCTTCTTTTACCAGCCTCTCGCTTATCAAGATAGCATCTTCGTAGTTATACCCTTCCCAAGGCATGAACGCCACCAACAGGTTTCTACCAAGTGCAAGCTCGCCACCATCCATAGAAGGACCATCAGCTATAACCTGACCTTTAAATACCTTATCTCCTTTCTTTACTATCGGCTTCTGGTCTATACATGTCCCCTGATTTGATCGCCTGAACCTCAACAGGTTGTATTCGTCCTTTGTACCATCCTCTCTATCTATAGCAATCTTATTTCCAGAGACATAGCTCACTACTCCATCTGCCTTAGCCACAACAAGCATACCTGAGTCATAAGCAGCTTTTTGTTCCATACCCGTTCCAACAAGTGGTGCCTCCGGTTTTATCAATGGAACAGACTGTCTTTGCATGTTCGAGCCCATTAGTGCTCTGTTTGCATCATCATGTTCCAGAAACGGTATCAAAGACGTAGAAACACTAACTACTTGCTTAGGAGAGACGTCCATATAGTCTATCTTTTCAGACGGAACCATGATAAGTTCTCCCCTGTGTCTGGCTACAACACTCTCCTTGGCAAGCCTACCATCTTTTATCTCTTCATTTGCTTGAGCAATGAAAAACTCATCTTCCTCATCAGCAGAGAGATAAACCACCTCATCCGTAACAACCCCATTTACAACCTTACGGTAAGGGGTTCTTATAAAACCGAGTTCATCAACCTTAGAGTATGTAGTTAAAGAAACCACCAAACCTATATTAGGCCCTTCAGGTGTCTCTATAGGACATATCCTACCATAATGGGTATAGTGGACATCCCTTGCCTCAAAACCTGCCCTTTCTCTACTCAACCCACCAGGACCAAGAGCACTCAACCTCCTCTTGTTAGTGAGCTCTGCCAAAGGATTTGTCTGGTCCATGAACTGAGAGAGCTGACTACTGCCAAAAAACTCCCTGACAGAAGCAACAACAGGTCTTACATTAAGCAGGTTTTGTGGGGTTGCTGTTGCAAGGTCAGGAAATGTGGACATTCTGTCCCGCACATTCTTACTCATCCTGAGGAAACCTACTCTTAAATGTCCCTCGAGCAATTCCCCAACAGCACGCACCCGCCTGTTACCAAGGTGATCTATATCATCTACATCTTCATAGCCATCCTTCAGTTTCAATAGGTGCTTTAAAATTGCATCAAGGTCTTCCAATGTTATGATATGTGTATCCACTGAAACATCTATCTTGAGCTTCTTATTCATCTTAAACCTTCCAACTACACCAAGACTATACCTTCTATCATTTAAGAACATCTCTCTTATGAGTTCCTTTGCATTCTCTATCCTGATTGGGTCTGTTGGACGGAGTCTCGAGAACAACTCAAGGTATGCCTCCTCCTGCGTCTTAGTGGGATCAAGATGCAAAGTATTAGCCAAAACAGGGTCCACATCATACACCCTTATAGAAGATACATTGTTGTCAAAAAGTGCAGAAACTTCATCAGATCCGAGGTATCTTCCACGCTCCACAACAAGTGCCCCCGTGGAAGAATTGTAAACATTTTCAGCCACCACTCTGCCCTTCACTTCATCTGCCACCACAGATACCTCTTCCACACCTTTAGAAAACGATTCTAATATCTCAATATTATCTTTTCTCCCAAACACCTTCAACAGTATAGTATAAGGTATCTTCTTTCTCCTATCTATCTTTGCATAAAGCACATCATTACTCAACTCAAACTCTATCCATGAACCATGCTGAGGAATAATCTTTCCCGTATATATGGTGCTACCAGAAGTAGATTTTTCCTCCAAAAAGTATATTCCGTAAGAACGGGTTAACTGACTCACAACTACTCTCTCAACACCATTGATAATGAACGTACCTCTACTCGTCATCAGTGGAATTTCGCCAAAAAATACTTCTTCTTCCTTTATCTCGCCTGTTTCCCTATCCTCCAGCCTCATCTTAGCATACAGTGGAGCCTGATAGTTTACATCCTGTTCTAAGGCATCCCACTCACTTATGCGCGGTTCTCCTATCCTATATTCAACAAAATCCAGTGAAAATCTACCATTAAAGCTCTCAATAGGAAATGTATGACTGAACAACCACTGAAGACCAATGTTTTCGCGCTTGGAGGGTTCCACATCCTTTTGGAGAAACTTCTTAAAAGAAGTGAGCTGAAGCTCAATCAAGTTAGGTATCTCCAGCACTTCCCTGATCCTATTAAAAAATTGTCTTTCTCTCATTTCGGTCAAAAGACTCACCTCACCCATGGGTATTTAAAAATCTGGAATAAGACAACTTTTAATGATAAGACATATTCTATCAAATGTCAATAAAAATTTATTTGTGGAAAGTAGATAGGTATGGACATATCTATCAGCCTCCAGAATTAGAAGGAGCAGAAAGGAAAAAGGCAATGGGTATCATATCTTCTAAAAGTGGTTCTCTGGATTTAATACCCGTTAAGTTGATACCTCTAAAAAGATATCAAGCGGCCCACCTTCTCTTCGGGCTGCTTAAAGTGTATAATCTAAA
>JAGHAJ010000254.1 GCA_021161545.1 Synergistota bacterium
CTTCGGAATAACATCATGAAATTCCCCGTCCTTCTCTTAGATCACTTCCTAAGCGTCGTGTCATACCCAATAGAATGGCTGAAAAAGTATCTCAATCTTCACATACTCTCAAAAGGTGGTAAGTATGTCTATACTCAGTACCACATATGCGGGGAAACACTATCTTTTCAAGAGTTTTACCACTTCCTTATAAAGGTTTTGTGCCGTAAATCCAAACTTTTCAAACAATATACTCCCCGGAGCAGATGCACCGAACCTTTTTATTCCTACTACCTTACCATCTATACCTGCATACTTATACCAGCCATCAGGCACTCCTGCTTCCACAACTATACGTCTTCTCACATCATCAGGTAGCACACTTCTCTTGTAATCCTCATCTTGCTCTTCAAACAGCTCCACACAAGGCATATTAACAACCCTAACATTCACAGATTCAGAAACAAGTTTCTCATAAGCCTGCAATGAAATCTGCACCTCTGAGCCCGTAGCAATTATTATAACATCTGGTTTACCACCAGAGTCTGCCAGAACATACCCACCTTTGTGCACACCACCTGCAGGCGCATATCTATTTCTATCTATTAAAGGAAGTTTCTGCCTTGTGAGAATCAGTGCAACAGGGCCGTCCCTCCTTGCAAGGGCAATCTTCCATGCCTCCACAACCTCCAAAGCATCAGCTGGTCTTATAACCCACAGGTTGGGAATAGACCTTAGTGCAAACAGATGTTCTATCGGTTGGTGTGTTGGTCCATCTTCCCCTATCCCTATAGAATCATGTGTAAAGATGTAGATTACATGCACACCCATAAGCGCAGCAAGCCTTATAGAGGGTCTCATGTAATCTGAAAAGACCAAAAATGTTGCGCCATAAGGTAGAAGCATATTGCTCAACGCCATACCATTCAGTATAGCCCCCATAGCATGCTCCCTAACACCAAAGTGTATATTCCTACCACACTTATCCTTCCCAAAGTCCCCCATACCCTTGAGGTAAGTGTTATTGGAAGGAGCAAGGTCTGCAGAACCACCTATCATCATGGGTAAAGATGGAACAATCCTGTTTAATACCTCTCCAGATGCCTTTCTGGTAGCAACGGTACCCATTCTACCAAAATCACTAAATAAAGTATCCCAATCTACATTAAAATCTCCCTTAGCCCACTGTTCCAATTCCTCTGCAAGCTCGGGATACGCATCTCTATATCTTGAAAACATCTCACGCCATTCTTTTTCAGCTTTTTGCCCCTTATCAATTGCACTTCTCATGTGCTTCAGTGCGTCTTCAGGAACAAAGAAAGGTTCAGTAGGCCAGTTAAACCTCTCTTTCACTGCTGCAACCTCATCTTCCCCAAGTGGCGCACCATGAGCAGCAGCGCTATCTTGCTTATTGGGACTACCATATCCAAGATGCGTCCTCGCTATTATCAACGAAGGCTTATCTTTCTGTCCAATAGCTGATGCTATCGCTTCTTCCAGCGCCCTCAGGTCATAACCATCCACTCTCTTCACATCCCAGCCATAAGCCAGAAACCTACCAGCAACATCTTCAGAAAATGTAAGCTCCGTAGCACCCTCAATCGTTATTCTGTTATCAGAATACACATAGACTATATTTCCAAGTCTGAGGTGTCCCGCTATAGATGCTGCTTCTGAAGATATACCTTCCATCATGTCGCCATCACTCAAAATAGCAAATATTCTATAGTCTAATATAGGGAAACCATCTCTGTTAAAATACTCAGCCAGATACTTTTTTGCCATGGCCATACCAACACCAGTAGCAAATCCCTGCCCAAGTGGTCCGGTCGTCATCTCCACTCCTATGGATAAGTTATATTCTGGATGGCCAGGCGTCTTAGAACCCCACTGCCTAAACTGCTTCAAATCATCCAAAGATATAGAATACCCACTAAGGTAAAGCAAAGAATAAAGAAGAGCAGAGCCATGACCTGCAGAGAGCACAAATCTATCCCTGTTAATCCAACTGGGATTTATTGGATTATGCCTCAAAAACTTACTCCACAGTACATAAGCTACTGGAGCATCCCCCATAGGCATACCTGGATGCCCCGACCTTGCACGCTCAACCATATCTATACTTAGCATCCTTATAGTATTTATACACAACTCATCTATATTCAAGACAGCACCCCCCAATTAGACAACTACGTCGCTCTTATCTCCTGTCTCATAAACTTCACATAAGAAACGGCAAAACACACGAGCATCAACGCTATCAGGCTAACAAACTGCGGCCACACAACCATGATACTCTGACCAAGAGGTAATGGTGTAGGAAGCAAACCCTGTATCTGGTTCTGAAACACTACACCAAAAACCCTAACAGATGGGTTAAGTATAGCAATAGATATTTCTTCAAACAGCACTGCAGGAGATATTCTCATAATCATGCTCTTTATCGCTTCGTGTTTTGCAACAATCGTTGCTGTGGCTGTCCTTGTAATAGGGACTGCCTTATCTGCAATGACACCTGCTATCATATACATGAAAAAAGTGAAGAATATCCACACCATTATAGAGACCAAAGCCGATGTAGAAGTCCTCTCAAATAGTATAGAAAAGAGTATGCCAAGACTCAACCAGAATGATATATATATGGTACTTGCAATAAAGAATACAAAGACTCTACCAATCTCCTCCGCATTTGGCACAACCCCAAGCGCATACATGCTCACTCCTGCTATTATCACTATAATACTGGCTATCGTAAGTGCAACCGTAGCCACACCTGCCCAGAACTTACCATTTATCACAGCATCTCTATATATAGGCTGCGATATAAGCAAACTCAGTGTACCTCTCGCCCTTTCACCACTTATAGCATCAAACCCCAGTACTATCCCAATTAAAGGACCAAAGAAACTTATAAAAAAGACAAAAGAGGGAACAGCACCTGCAGAAGAGGAAAGCAATGCCAGAAAAAGGTATTTCTTATCAGTTGTAACTGATATCCCCCGACTTGCCATATAAGAAATAGAAAGACTCGTAACAAAGATAATAAGAAACAATATCAAAAATCTTCTGCTACCAAAGTAATCTGCCAACTCCTTCCAGAACACAACTCTCACACCAGACATTGCAATCACCCTTCCTGGAAATATCTCATATATATCTCTTCGAGACTATATTCCCTACCCCTAACTTCCACA
>JAGHAJ010000187.1 GCA_021161545.1 Synergistota bacterium
CATGTCTTGCACCATACATAGAGGGCCTAACAAAATCGTTCATACCCATGTCCAAAATAGCAATATTCCGCCCTTCTCTCCTTTTCACGTATAATACCCTTGAAAGAATTATACCTGCATTGGACAGAAGCCATCTACCAGGTTCAAATATTATTTTATATTCTCTACCCGCAATTGCATCTACACCTCTCAGAAAGTCTTCAACAGGAAACTCATGTCCTCTATCGTAACTCACGCCCCAACCACCACCAAGGTCTATATATCTAATGTCAATTCCATATTGGCTGACTTCTTTCACCATCCTACACATAGAATCAGCCAATACTTTATAAGGTTCTATTGTCGTTATCTGGGAACCTATATGGGTGTGCAATGCAACTATTCTGAGATTCGAATACTTATCTGTCTCACGGACAAGGCGAAAAATTTCCTCAGAAGACATGCCAAATTTGCTTTTTCTCAAGGCAGTCGCAAGATATGGATGAGTAGGAACATCTATCTCTGGGTTCCACCTAAATCCAACATCGATAATCCTATTGTATCTCCCCGCTACATTGTTTATAATCTCTACTTCTTCAACATTTTCTATATTCAGAAGCAGTATGTCATTTTTTACTGCAAGCTCTATCTCCCATAGCTTTTTGCCATTGCCATTGAAAACTATCCTCTTTGGAGGAACACCAGCCTTCAGCGCAAGAAATAGCTCTCCACCAGAGACAACATCTGCACCAATCCCCATGGAGGAAAGAACTCTCAATAGAGATAGATTGGCATTCGCCTTCATAGCAAAAAGCACAATACCATCCATTCCTTTCATAAATCTAAAGAGTCGGTTTACCCTTCCCCTTATCTCTGAAAGGCTGTAAATATAAACAGGTGCACCGTACTTTTTTGCTACATCCACCACTGGAACATCTTCTACATAAAGTTCTCCACCTTTAAAGTGAAACATCGCTCTCACTCCTCAGGGTATCGCTCTCAGCTCTATCAAGTTATAATCTTTGAGGAAAGCAACTACATAACTTATCCTTGGAATCTTACGTAAAATTTTTTCCACTCCCGACCTAAATCTCGTACTTGCGGCAAATCTTTCTACGAGTTTCTTTACCCTTTTAACATCAAGGAATAGCAAGGCCCCTTTTGCCTCCTTAGAAATGTTCTTTATCTGCCTTGGTGTAAGTGCATCACTGCTCAACAGATCGACTTTCCCTACACCAAAGACCATATAGTTCTCCTTAACTCCAACAAACACAGGCACCATGCTATCTCCAACAAAGAGTCTCTTCCAGCCCTTCTTGCTCCTTTCTCCCATAGAAATATGGTGAGAGGAAAGAAGGCCGGAAAGCCACTCCGCAGAACTCAGGAGCACATTGCTATCCTTTGGCATAAGGTAAAGAAAGAAGGCTGGATATTCATTGCCCATGATATCCATCTTTCCCCCAACTACCATCAAGACATCCCCATTAAACAGCTTAGACATGCGTTCCTTTGTGGTACCTATGAGCTTAAACGGGTCTTCTCCTTTAAGCTTAGGTATAAGCGAGAACTTCTTTTCTACTTCATCAACAAACCTCTTACCTATTACATTTGCACCAAACATTGCAACTATATCCTTAAGCATAGGTACTTTCGTAACAAACAACATATTCTGTGATGTATCCACTATGCTCTTCTTTTTGTTATTCTTTGATCTAACAAACGCATCAAGCACTATCATACCTGACTCCTTGCGGTTCACAGCGATTTCTACCCCACCTTTTGGTAGCTCACCCTTAAACTTCCTCTTCTTTATAAGCTCCCTTAGCGTAATCTCATTAACATCCACATACCCATACCACTTACCCTTAACTCTATGCGGCAAGTAGTCCGAAAGTGGTTCCCTATTCTTGGCTTTCATATCAAGGAACCACTGGATCGCATTTTTACTATCAGAAACTATTAAACTACCCTCTACATAGAAGCTCCACAATGTTTTCCTGCCCTTGAGTTCAAACTTGTAAACATCCCTACCATGTATAGGATGCTGAAGTTTACTGACCTTAACAGTAGGATCAAATAGCAATAAAATCTTCTTTATGTTCTTTATATCCATAGAAAGCTTAGGCGTAACAAACAGAAACTGCTCTTTTTCCCCATTTGAGAGGAAATAGACGACATAAGCAACCCTACTGATGTACTTAGCAGAATTTTCTATAAACTTCCTATCTACCTTTCCATCTTTGGCAAATGATTCAAGCAGGTCTTCCTTACCCATGATGTTAGCAAGCCTCTCATAATCTGGGAGATTCGCATACAACACAGCCTCTCCTTTAATTGGAGCAAAGAAAACCTGTGCAGGGTCATAGGAAACTATCTTCCTCTGTCTCATAACAAAATAAGCAGTAACCCCCAATATAACGAGCAACACAAAACCAATTACAAACCATTTTTTAGAACTCTTCACCTGAAACACCTCCTCCTCTTCAATGGAGACTATCCTGCATCCCCGCCACCACCGCCAAAACCGCCTCCAATATCTCCTATCTCGCTAAAGGATGCATCTACAACCTCCCCAACATTCTGGGCAAACATACTATGCCACCCTTTATCCCAGAGAAGTGGATACATATACCACATGTAAAATGGGCTTGTATTTATTTCCTCTTCCGAGAATTGCTGAGGTAGTATCATCTTCATGTGATGTATAACCTCCTTTGCAACCCCAAGTGCTGTTGCATAGACCAAGTATGACTCCCAGATAGCTATGGATTCCGGTGGATACTCTTTAAGCATACTAAAGTCAGTTAGATATCCCTTAAATCTCTGCCACTTCTTATAATAGACCAACCCATACCTCGTCCATCTACCTGCGACTCTATCCGGTAAAATAAGAGAAACTATGCCAGATACAAAGAGCGCACCCAACCCTACAGCAACTGTTCTAAAGGAAGATGGGTAAAAAGCACAAAAACCAGAAAAGTAAACATAGAATAAACCCGCTGCAGCAACTACAACAGAAAGTATCCCAAATACTTTCAACAAAATGTTACCCGTAGGATAAAAG
>JAGHAJ010000168.1 GCA_021161545.1 Synergistota bacterium
GACCAGCACTCAGCATAGACATAAAGAGGAAGAAAAGCAGGCTGGGAGCATTTTATGGATGGTTATCCGGTCCTGCAATAAAGCCAATAGCACTGAAATCCGTTTACGAGATAAGAAGGGCTGTAAGCGTACCAATAGTAGCAGCGGGAGGCGTTGAAAATGCAGATGATGTAATAGAGTTCATGCTTGCAGGAGCAACCGCTGTGCAGATGCTATCATCGGCAATTATGCACGGTATAGAGCTATACAGCAAGATAATAAGAGAGCTACCAGAGAGGCTACAGTTCTACGGATTTGAAAGCGCAAAAGAGACAATAGGAACCTTAAAAGAGTGGTGATTAAATTGAAGGTTATATCTTTTACTATCAACGGTGAAAAACGTCAGGTAACCATGAGGGGAGATGAAAGGCTCATAGACCTCATCAGAGATGAGCTAAAACTCACCGGGACAAAAGAAGGTTGCGGACAGGGTGAATGTGGAGCATGTACCGTACTCGTGGATGGAAAGGCTGTGCCATCCTGCCTAATGCTGGCAGTAAAGGTAGACGGAAAGGAAATCTTAACTATAGAAGGACTAAAGAGAAATGGGATACTACACCCCTTACAGAAGGCATTCATAGAAGCAGGAGCCGTACAGTGTGGTTTTTGCACACCGGGAATGATAATGTCCCTAATGGAGCTTCTATCAAATCAGGATGAAGTTACACCTGAAGAGATAAGAGCCCACCTATCGGGGAATATATGCAGATGCACAGGTTATTCAAAGATTATAGACGCAGCCATGCTCGCACACAAGATGCTCAAGGAGATGAGGAATCATGTTTAATGTGGTTGCACCCGAAAACCTCCAAATAGCTATAGATATACTATCAGGAGAAAACACAAAGGTAATAGCAGGTGGAACAGACCTAATGGTCAGAGTCAGGCAGGGAATGTTTAAGCCAGATGTATTGGTTGACATCACAAGGATACGCTCACTTAGGGGCATAAAGAAAACGGATGACCACATAGAGATAGGCGCTACAACAACACACAGTGATATACTGAAAAATCCAGATACTCCTCCGCTCCTGAAAGAAGCTGTCTCCAAGATAGGTTCACCCCAGATAAGAAACCTCGGCACTATAGGAGGCAACATTGTAAACGCATCACCTGCAGGAGACACACTCGTACCACTTTACCTTTACGAAGCAACTGTAGAAATAACAGGGAAAGGGACCAAAGAGCTACCAATAGAAGAATTCATAAAAGGACCGGGCAAAACAGTTCTCAAACAGGGTGAAATACTATCAAACATCAGAATACCCATACTAAAAGGATACAAACACATCTTCCACAAGGTTGGAGAAAGGGACGCAATGGCAATCTCAGTGGCTTCAATGGGTATCCTTTACAAGACAGACGGAGACATACTTCAGGACATAAGAGTTGCATTCGGCTCTGTTTACCCAACCGTTATCAGGATAAAAGAGGTGGAGGAACTTTTAAGAAACCAGAGGATAAGCAAAGATATACTAATAGAGGCATCAAAGATTATAGAGAAGAATGTTAAGCCTATATCGGATGTAAGGGCAACTGCCATGTACAGGAAAAAAGTAGCAGGCAGACTCATCTTCAGGCTACTGGAAATTTCACGCTAAGGAGGTAGTAAAAGATGGAAATTAAGGTAAATTGGGAGAGGAGAGGAAAAGTATACGAAAACATAGCTGAAACTGTCGGATTCACCCCGTTGGTGAAGCTAAACAGAATACCGAAAGAAGAAGGTGTTGACGCCAACATTATGGTAAAGATTGAATATTTCAGCCCCAGTGGAAGTCTTAAAGACAGGATACTATACAGGATAATCACAGAAGCTATAAAGAAGGGTGAACTAAAGCCCGGCATGACAATAATAGAAGCAACAACGGGCAACACCGGTATAGCAACTGCGATGCTTGGAGCAGTATTTGGATACCCAGTAAAGATACTGATACCCGAAGGCATGAGTGAAGAAAGAATGAAGGTCATGAGAATGTATGGAGCAGAGTTGATATTCACACCGGGTGCAGAAAGCGATGTAGATATTACCCTTCAAAAACTACAAGAGATAGTCGAAAAGGAACCCGAGAAGTACTTTGTTGTGGGGCAGTACACAAATCCAAATAACCCACTTGCACACTACTATACAACAGGCCCTGAAATATGGGAACAGACAAATGGAGAGATAGAGGCATTCGTGCAGACCCAGGGCACAGGTGGAACCGTATCCGGTATAGGTAGATACCTGAAAGAAAGGAGTCCAGGCATATGGGTATATACAGCAGAACCCGCAGAAGCCCCATTTTTATCAAAGATGAAGTGGGGTAGCCACCGCATAGAGGGTATAGGTGATGGATTCATACCGGAGAATCTGGACCTATCCGTAATAGACGGTGTAATACTGACGACCTCTGAAGAGGCAATAGAGATGGCAAAGAGGCTTGCAAGAGAGGAAGGGATACTCTGCGGCATATCTTCAGGACACAATGTTGCAGCAGCAATAAAGCTGGCAAAGGCACATCCTGAATGGACACATATAGTAACCATGATAAACGACAATGGTCTCAGGTACTTCTCCACACCCCTGTTTGGTGTAGAAAAGCAAATAGAGATACCAGAAAGAGAGCATGAAATAAGGCTCTCCGACAAGCAGAAAAGACAACAGCACAAACTCGAGATAATAGAATAAGAGGTGGTGGAGGTGGATCCAGAAGAAATATTGAAAAAAGCGGAAGGATACACCGATGAAATTGCATCCTTTTTGATGGATATCGTCGCAATACCAAGTCTGAGTGGACAGGAGGAGAAGGTAGTAAAACGTATAGAAGCGGAGATGGAGCGGAGTGGGTTTGACGAGGTGAGGATAGACAGATTCGGGAACGTGATAGGCAAGATAGGAAATGGCAGCACGGTGATAGCCATGGATGCCCATATAGATGTAGTAGATGTAGGCGAAAGGGCCTCGTGGGATTTTGAACCATTCTCACCATTTATAAAAGATGGAAGGCTCTATGGTAGGGGGACATCAGACCAGAAAGGCGGAATGGCAGCAATGGTATATGGCATGAAGATACTAAAGGAGTTAAAACTCCTTGACGACTTCACAGTATATATAACAGGAAGCGTCCAAGAAGAGGATTGTGATGGACTCTGCTGGCAATATATACTCAAAGAAGGTATCATAAAACCAGAGGTAGTAGTCCTAACAGAACCAACAGGACTAAAAATCCACAGAGGGCACAGAGGAAGAATGGAGATAAAGGTTACAACAAGAGGCATATCGGCACATGGAAGTGCACCCGAGCGTGGAGATAACGCCATATACAAGATGGCACCTATATTATTAGAGCTTCAGGAGTTAAACAAGCACCTGAAATACGATGAGTTTCTTGGGAAGGGCACACTCACAGTATCGCAGATATTCTTTAAATCTCCATCTGCCTGCTCGGTAGCAGATGAGTGTTCTATAACTATAGATAGAAGGCTCACAGTGGGAGAAACAAAAGAAAGCGCTATACAGGAAATAACAAACTTAAAGGCATGCACAGATGCAAAGGCTGAGGTTGAACTATATAAATACGACAGTCCAACATATACAGGATTAAGATATCCAACGGAGAAGTATTTCCCTACATGGAGCACTCCCAAGGAGCACAAAGCAGTAAAGAGCACTATTACAACCTATAAACAGTTATTTAATAAAGAACCTGTTGTGGACAAATGGACATTCAGCACAAACGGTGTTGCAATCTCAGGTATGTTCGGGATACCATGCGTGGGATTTGGTCCTGGATATGAGGAGCTGGCACATGCGCCAAATGAGTATACACCGGTTGGACACCTGCCAAAAGCTGCTGCCTTCTACGCCCTATTTCCTTACATCTACATGAGAGGTGGGATATAGCCGATGAAAACCATGTTAAGAGGAAAGCACCTCATCACACTCGACGAGTGGGACAAAGGCGAGATAGATATGCTACTTGAGACATCATTTGAACTAAAGAGGCTTTTTGCTGCAGACATACCCCATAAGTATCTGGATTCAAAGACCATCTTTATGATATTCTTTGAACAGTCAACAAGGACAAGAAACTCCATAGAAGCAGGTATAACGCAGCTTGGAGGCCACGCACACGAC
>JAGHAJ010000265.1 GCA_021161545.1 Synergistota bacterium
CTTTGATATACCTGTTGATAACCTTACTGCTATCCCTATAATGGTTGATTATGTGAAAAGTGCAATTCCGCTCGATTCAATTGAGGATGAACTGGTAGTGGTTTCACCGGATGTAGGAGGAGTTGCAAGGGCAAGGAGAATGGCGGAGAAACTCAATACAACACTTGCTATAGTTGATAAGAAGAGGGATTATAATGCAAAGAATAGTTCTCAAGTGATGGAGGTGATAGGGAAAGTAAGAGGAAAGGTGGCTATATTGTTGGATGATATAATAGATACTGCAGGCACAACGGTGAATGCTGCTAATGCCCTGTTGGAGAGGGGGGCGAAAGAGGTCTATTCATTTGCCACTCATGCAGTTTTTTCTGGTAGTGCAATCGAGAGGATTGCTGCATCCTCTTTGAAGAAAGTGGTGGTTACAAATACGATATTGATAGACAAGAGGTGTGAAAAGCTGAAAATACTGTCAATTGGACCTTTGCTTGCTGAGGCCATAAAGAGAATACACGAAAACAGATCTGTTAGCATATTATTCAGGTAGGGGGTTGGATGAATTGGAACAGATAGCTCTAAAAGCAGATTTTAGAGAAGAAAGAGGAAGAAGGGGTAGTAAAAGACTAAGATATCAAGGTTGGATTCCTGCAGTAATGTATGGTGATGGAGATTCTGTGCCTATAAAGGTAGATAAGAAAGAATTTACCCATAAAATACCTGTCTCTAAGGCAGAGGGTATCCTTTTTGAGATTCAGGTAGATGGAGAATCCACTCCAGCAGTAATCAGAGAAATGCAGCTTGATCCCATCACAGAGGAAATACTCCATGTAGATTTCTACAAGGTCACACGTGGTAAGAAGCTGACTATAAGTGTTCCTATTGTGTTAATTAACAGGGATATATGTGCTGGTGTGAAAGCTGGGGGCGTTTTAGAAGAGCATTTGAGGGAGATAGAAATAGAGTGTATTCCGTCCAAGATTCCTTCAAGTGTGGAGGTTGATATTGCCAATCTGAGTATTGGAGATGCTATCCATGTGAGAGATATTCAACCACCGGAAGGAGTTGATATATTACAGGATCCAGATGATGTCATAGTGCTGGTTGAAGAACCTGTGAAGGGACTTGAGACAACAGAAGAGGTTCCTGAAGAGGTGGAAGAAGAGGTAGCTGGAGAAAAAGAAGAAGAGTAAGAAGGGTTGTCAAACTATTGAAGATTATAGTAGGCCTTGGTAATCCGGGTGAGGAGTATGCCCTCACCCGTCATAATATTGGATTTATGGTTGTAGATAGCCTCTTTGAAGGACTAAGATTTAAGGGATGGAAGTTAAAGAGAGATCTCATGGTAGCGTCCAGAGAGATAAGAGGGCAAGAGGTGTATCTGTGTAAGCCTTATACCTATATGAACAACAGTGGTATAGCCGTTTTATATATGAAAGAGTGGTTGAACGTAAGTGCTGCTGATTTTGTGATTGTGTATGACGATGTGGACCTCCCTGTTGGGATGATAAGGGTGAGGAAAAAGGGGAGTGCTGGAGGACATAAAGGCATGGAATCAATTATATACCATTTGCAGACTGAAGAGATACCTCGTGTGAGGATCGGCATAGGACCAAAACCTGAAAACGTGGAGATGAGGGAGTATGTCCTTTCAAACTTCTCTATAGATGAGATTCCCCTAATCAGGGATGCTCTTTCTAAGGGTGTTGATGCATTGAAGGAGATAATCTACCGCAACATAGATGTTGCGATGCAAAAGTTTAATAGAAAAGTGGTAGCATGAACTTCTGGAAGAACCTTCTTTCGATGCTTTCCAATGGTGATGATATTACCATCTTCAATCGGGCATCTGGCGCCATTCCTTTTATAATCTCTTATATTGTCCAGAACACCTCTAAGCGAATTGTTGTTACTTCTTCTGATTCGAGACAGATTGTAGACACTGGTGTTACTTTAGAAAGATTAACTACTTCTGCTGTTTGCATTCTGACGGATAAGACACGTTTAAACATTACAGATTCAACTAATAGGCTTGTACTTATCAACACAAAGACACTCCTTTCCTGCGTAGAGGGCCGCAAAAGAAGGTCAGTCCTTGAACTTAATGTGGGTGAAGAGGCTGGCTTTGAGCATGTTATGGATATGCTGGTGAAAGGGGGGTATACCAAGGTAGAAGAAGCATTTGAGGAGGGGGATTTTTCGGTCAAAGGGGGTATATTGGATATTATTCTCTATGAGAATGCTAACCATGTGAAGGTTGAGTTTTCAGGTGATAGCGTAGAGACGCTGATGATATTCGATAAAGAGAGTAACATGAAGCTTATCGAGCATGTATCTGTACCTTTACTTGAAGATAAACCCCGTGAGATGCCTCTTTACAGTTTGATAGAGGGTGATGATGTCCTTTATGTGCTTTTGGATGTGGGTGAAGATGTAGTATCCCCCAAGGGACAGAAGGTGTGGATATCTTCTCTCAGTAATTCTGGTGCTGATTTAGTTTCTCCATTTGTTCCTTCTCCCCTGGAATATGCAGGTAGTATGAGATTGGTAGTGAGGTCTATAGAGGAAAAGGTACAACAGGGTTATAAGGTGTATGTGTGTAGCTCCAATGTGGATAAGGTTCGTGCATTCCTGAATGAGAGGGGCTTGAACGGTGTAGAAGTGAAAGGTATCCCAATAACGGAAGGGTTTATAGATAGTTCTGTTGTACCTCATGTTATATATGTGGCTGAAAGGGAAATCGCAGGGAGGGTAATATTTGCACGTAGCAGGCGCATTCATGATAGGTTTAGTGGCTCTGTTTCTGCTCCGCTGGATGAGACGGTAAAGGATGGAGATTATGTGGTTCATATAGACCACGGTATAGGGATATTTAGAGGATTGAAGGAACTCCAGATAGGAGGAAAGACTGGAAGATATTTTGTGATAGAGTATGCAGACCATGATATGCTGTATGTTCCAGAATCTCAGTCCAGTAGGGTCCAGAAATATATAGGCAGGGAGCACCCTTATGTCTATAGGTTGAGTGAGACTAAGAGGTGGGAGCTTATAAAAAATAGGACGAGACGAGCGATAAGAGTGATTGCAGAAGACCTGGTGCATCTGTATGCCATGAGACAGATATCAAAAGGATATGCTTTTTCTCCCGATACACCTTGGCAAGTGGAGTTTGAAGATGATTTCGTGTTTGAGGAGACAGAGGACCAAAAGAAGGCCATAGAAGATGTTAAAAGAGATATGGAAAAGGAGATACCTATGGATAGGCTCATATGTGGTGAGGCAGGCTACGGCAAGACCGAAATAGCCATGAGGGCAGCATTCAAAGCAGTTATGGACCACAAGCAAGTAGCGGTAATTTGTCCAACTACCATACTTGCGCAACAGCATTACTATACTTTCACAGAACGGATGAGAAAATTTCCTGTAAGAATTGAGATGCTGAGTAGGTTTGTGTCTCCTAAGGAACAGAGAAAGATAATAGATGCCTGTAAGGAAGGTAAGGTTGATATCATTATAGGAACTCACAGACTCCTGCAGAAAGATGTTGGGTTTAAAGACCTTGGATTGGTTATCGTGGATGAAGAGCAGAGGTTTGGAGTGATGCAGAAGGAACATCTCAAGAGAATGAAACTAAATGTCGATGTGTTGACTATTAGTGCAACACCCATACCGAGAACTCTTTATATGTCCCTTGTTGGTATAAGAGACA
>JAGHAJ010000075.1 GCA_021161545.1 Synergistota bacterium
GATATATTCATCACACTCAGCGCAGTTGCAAACAGGTTCAAAGTTGCACAGCTATCGCTTGGTGCAAAGATACACGACCCGAAAGACCCAGCACATTCACTCAAACCAATGTTCATACAGGTAGTACACACACTCTTCTCACTTATAGAAAAAGATACCCACTACTGGAAAAGTATAAAAGAGCTCACCACCCCTCCTATACTTGGTAATAGCAAATATGAAGAGCCTCCAGAAGTAAAAATAGATAGAGACGCTCTATTTAATGGTTTCTACGAAGGACTTAACAAATTTAAAGGATTCTACAACGCTATTCTAACAAAGGAATCCTCTGCAGGTCTATTCAGTCCTGAAACCACACCCGAAGCATGGGCAAATGTCTTATACGACTTTCTCCTATACTTCAAGAGGACAAAGGACAAACAAAAAGTTGTAGAGAGGCTACTACCTCTATACCTCGGAAGAACTCTCGCATTCGTCACAAACACAGAAGAACTATCAAATCTGGAAGCAGAAAATATCATACAGAGACAGGCAGAAATATTCTGGGAGAGAAGACAGAGATTCATCGAAAAGGCATAAAAACCGGGCACCACTCTCTGGTGCCCGTTGAAATCTATGTAAAGCCTACCTCCCGATGAAGTATCAAGAGGTAGGCACAAGCTTTCTTCGTTCAAGTTTGGGAGAGAGGTTCCCTCTTTGCACCTCCATAGTGGTATAACGACTACTTTTAAGCCTCTGAATAATATATTCAAAACCCAACCACGGGTCTGCTGTATCTCCGCAAGTAAAAAGGTCAACGGCAGCATACCCATACTCAGGCCAGGTATGAATAGTTAGATGTGACTCGGATATAATTACAACACCACTTACTCCATAAGGGTCAAACTTTCTAAAAGAAGAATCAATTACCTCCGCACCACTTCTCTCTGCCGCTTCGGTCAGAATAGACTGCAGTTCTCTGATGTCATCAAGGACATCTACATCACACTCGTAAATCTCTGCCAGAATATGTCTTCCAAGAGCCTTGTTCACAGACAATTCAGACCCCTCCTCCCCATTGAATTATCAGGTCGCGCGCAATTCTCGCGCCCAATAAGGAGGTTATCCCTTCCCTATCATACGGTGGAGAAATCTCTACAATATCTCCTCCAATAAACTCAACCTCCTTTAACGAATAGAGAAAATCAAATAGTTCCATAGATGTTATTCCGCCCGGCTCAGGTGTGCCAACTCCTGGTGCATATGCCGGGTCAACTACATCAATATCAATGCTCAAATAGACTTTCTTACCTTTGAGCTCTTTAACCAGAGTACCCACATTGCGAAGGACATCATGTGGATAAAGGTGCGTATTGTCCCTTGCCCACAGATATTCCTCCCTCGTTGCAGACCTGATACCCGCTTGGTATATCCTTTCCGGTCCTATTAACTCAGCAATACGCCGAATAACCGTAGCATGCGAAAAGGCTTCCCCCTCATAGCTGTCCCTTGTATCCATATGGGCATCCACCTGCAGTACTACTATGTTCTCTATCTCCCTTATCACCCCCTTTATAACCGGATAAGTTATGAGATGCTCCCCACCTATCGCCAGAAACTTCCTACCATCTCCCACTATATCTCCAATTAGGTCCTCTATCACCTCAAATGACCTTTTCAAGTTGCCAAATGGTAGGTCTACATCTCCTATATCTGCAAAGGCTGTCTTCTGCAAACTTCCACCTACAGAAAGGCTGTAATCCTCCAAAACATAAGAGTACATCCTCACCTCTTGAGGAGCAAACCTTGTCCCTGGTCTAAAGCTCACCGTAAGGTCCAACGGTATCCCAAGAAAAATCAGAGAAGCTTGGGTACACTTCGCCAAGCTTCCCATAAATCTCGCATAGTTAACCGTACTCTTTGTGTAACCCTCCATAAGGACCCCTCCTAACCTCTTTACTCCATACCCACCCACTCTCTCACAAACGGCGGTAAAACGAAGGCAGCCTTATGAACATCTGAATTATAATATCTCGTCTCAACCGAACAGGCTCTCCTCGGAACACTAACATCATACTTCTTTGAACCTATAGTATAAGTCCACATACCACTTGGATAGGTGGGCATAACTCCCCAGTATATCCACACACTCTCAAACACCCTCTTTATATTACCATAAGCTTCCCTCAATATATCCAGCTCACAAAAAGGTGACTCGGTCTGTGCTACAAATATACCATCTTCCCTCAACGCCTCATATATACTCCTATAAAACGGCACCTCAAACAAAACCTTGGCTATATCTACAGGGTCAGTAGAATCCACTATTACAATATCATAGTAATCCTTTTTTGTGCTGACATACTTTACTCCATCCTCCACCTTAACCGTAACTCTCTTGTCCGAGAACCCTACACTTACCGTTGGGAAAAACTCCTTTGAAACTCTGATAACATCTTCATCTATATCTACAAGCTCTATGCTCCCTATATCCTGGTGCTTAACCACTTCTCTCACAGTTCCGCCATCACCGCCACCTATAACAAGCACTCTCCGCGGAAAAGGATGCGCATGCAAAGGAACATGTGCCATCATCTCATGGTAGGTAAACTCATCCTTCTCGGTTATCTGAATCGCACCATCTAACGCCATAAGCCTTCCATATTCATAGGTATCAACAACAACTATTTCCTGATACTTACTCCTACCATGATACAAAACCTCTTTCACTCTGCAACTGATTCTCAGATTCTTTGTCTGCTCTTCTGTAAACCAGAGTTCTAAAGACAACTACATATACCTCCTTAGTACCACATAATAGCAGCAGCGATCACAGAACCATTCTTTTTAACAACATGGGACACGCTACCAGAAAATACCTCTTTCAAGACATAACCTCTCATCTCAAAAGATTCCTTCACCATGTTCCGTACTATTTTTTCAGCTTTTTCTTCACTGCAATTACCAGAAAACTCCATAATAACCCCTACATTGCTTGGGTCTTCCGGGACCCCAATTGCCACAGCAGCAGTTATAGTTTCACCCATTTTGCTACTGCTAATGGTACCATATGCCGTGGGCAGCAATGCTCCTTCTGGAACATGCATCTCCTTCACTACTTCCGCATGCGGAGGGAATATGCTACTCACCTTCAGCAGATTGTAGTTTCCAATTCCAGCATCCAGCAGTGCCTTATCGAAAGATGTAAGCAGCGTATCTCCTTCCCCTTTACCTACAACAATCGCTGCCTTTCTCGGTACAGGTAACACCCCGCCATCCCCCTTTCACGCACAAACTTACCCTATTATATACAAAACACCCCCCATGTCAACCTTCTATCTCACAATATTATACCATTAAAGCCGAAAATTTCTACAAATTCAGCAAAAATTTACCTTTTATTTACAAAAGCTCTTTGTATCCCCTTCTATCCATCTCCTTCAATATGTGCTTTAAACCATCTACTTTCGCCCGGGGGATTACAAGTATTACATCATCGTCTTCAACTATAACGATGTCATCTATCCCATATGTGATTATAGGTTTGGTCTTGCTTTTTATAATGCATCCTCTGGTAAAAAGCCCTATGTGTTCACCAAGCACCACATTGCCATTATCGTCTTTCTCATATACTTCATCCAGTGCAGACCAGTTACCTATGTCACTCCAACCCACATCTATCGGTATAACCATTGCCCTCTTCGTACGTTCCATAACTCCATAATCTATAGATATAGGTTCAAGCTTTGCATAGACAGTTCTCACCACTTCGTCCTCATCCTCAGTTCCAAGAGCCTCTTCTATTCTTTCCATACCAGCATACAAAGAAGGCAGAAAATCCCTTATCTCCTCAAGTATCACAGATGCCTTCCATACAAAGATGCCACCATTCCACAAATAATTACCATCCCTTATGTATTCCACTGCCTTTTCATAAGAGGGCTTCTCTACAAACCTTTCTACCTTCCTTACAACAAAATCACCATTCTCTCTGAAAGGTTCTCCCTGTTGTATATATCCATAGCCCGTGCGTGGAGTAGTTGGTTTTATCCCAAGCGTAACGAGATAACCTTCTCTCGCAATATCTGCCCCTACAGAAAGTGCTCTGAGAAAACCTTCCTCGTCTTTTATTACATGGTCTGCTGGCAGCACTACCATTACCGCTTCAGGGTTCAACCTATAGAGTTCTAAAGCACTGAGGGCAATGCAGGGTGCCGTATTCTTACCTAATGGCTCAACGATGATATTTTCAACGGGTATCATGGATAGCTGATTATACACCTCATGTTTTATGTGTTCATTCACAACTACATATATATTCCTATCAGGAATGAGTGGCTCTATTCGGCTCACCGTCTGCTGCAACAGGCTATTTTCTCCATCAAAGGATATCAACTGTTTTGGAAAGTGCCTACGGCTGAGAGGCCAGAATCTTTCACCTCTACCACCTGCCATAATAACTGCCTTTAAAGACAAACCCCATCCCTCCTTAAACTAACGCTCTCCAGTAATTCAGGAGGTCTCTTAATGTCTCTTTTATCTCATACTTTCTCTTCCAGCCAGTTTCTTTCACCAGCTTTGAACAATCCCCAACCATCACAGGTATATCTATCTCCCTAAGCTTACTTTCGTCAATCCTTACTTCTACCTTAGTATCCGTCATATCAATGAGCATATCCAATATGTCAGATATCCTGTAACCTTTACCCGAACAGACATTATACACATCCCCTTGTCTACCATACCGAACAAGTAACATATAGGCATTGATGACATCTCTTACATCGGTAAAATCCCTCACAGCACTTACATTTCCTACTGCAATCACAGGCTCTTGCTTGCCCTTCTCTATCATCGCAATTTGCTTAGCAAACGAGGAGCAAACAAACCTTGGAGACTGCCCCGGACCGGTATGATTAAACGGCCTAACCCTCACAACAGGAAGTCCATATACAGAGAAATACTGATAGCCGAGCAAATCTGCCGAAGCCTTGCTAACTGCATAAGGAGACAGCGGCCTCAAAGGTGTAGTTTCATCTGTCGGGAGAAGCTTTTCATCCACCACGCCATACTCCTCACCACTACCAATCAAAACCACCATAGGTCTTTCACTAAGCCTACACGAGACACTCAGGATGTTGAGTGCCCCACGAAGATTGACCTCAAACACCTGCCACGGATCATCAAAGCTATCAGGAACAAATGATATACCCGCAAGATGAAATATCACATCCGGTTTCAAGGCAAAGAGCAGTTCATTAACCCTATTTGGGGATACTACATCACAGACATGATACACCGCAGAGGTAGGCAATTCCTCTTCACACTCACTTTTACAGGTGGCATGGACCTCATACCCCTGCCTTGCAAGAGCATCAACCAGATGTCTTCCCACAAAACCCTCTCCACTAGTAACCAGAGCTTTCTGCATCAATAACTTCCTTCCCTCACTCTCTTTAAATCTGCATCTACC
>JAGHAJ010000125.1 GCA_021161545.1 Synergistota bacterium
TCTTAGAAATTAAAACAAGGGGGAGATAAATAATGACGAAAGAAGAATTCATTGAGGCAATCAAGAATATGACGGTAATGGAACTTGCTGAACTCGTAAAGGCACTTGAGGAGGAGTTTGGTGTCAGCGCTGCAGCACCTGTGGCAGTAGCCGGCGTTGCAGCAGCAGGTGGAGCAGCAGAAGCACCGAAAGAGGAAGAAAAGACAGAATTCAATGTAGTGTTGAAGTCTGTGGGAGATAAGAAGATACAGGTAATAAAGGTTGTAAGGCAGGTAACAGACCTTGGCTTGAAGGAAGCTAAGGAACTCGTTGAGAAAGCGCCAGCCACTGTTAAGGAAGGTGTTTCTAAAGAAGAGGCAGAAAAGATTAAAAAGCAGTTTGAAGAAGTTGGTGCAACAGTTGACATTGAGTAACATACCTACGGGGAGAGCCTTTGCTCTCCCCTATTATATTTTAGGGGGGTAGAATATGTACATAGATATCCTGCACCGGTTTGATTTATCCCCTGCAGAGGCGATAAAAGTTCAGAAAAAACTCCAAAAGAGGATAGACACTTCATACCATATAGACACAAACTCTATAAAGCTGATAGCAGGAAGTGACCTTGCATATAACAGAGAGAAGAATACGGCAATAGCATCCATCGTTGTAATGGCATTCCCATCGTTGAGCATTGTAGAGAAAACGTGCAGCTACACACCTATAGCATTTCCGTATATCCCAGGATTGCTCTCTTTCAGAGAAATACCTGCAATGGTTGAAGCAGCAAAGAAGCTAACTCACAGACCAGATGTGTGGTTAATAGATGGTGCGGGTATTGCACATCCAAGAGGAATTGGACTTGCCAGTCATTGGGGGCTCATGATTGGAATTCCAACTGTGGGCTGCGCAAAGTCTCATCTGTATGGAGACTATGTAGAACCACCTCTTCAGAGAGGTAGTTTTTCTCTAATCAGGTCAAAAGGGGGAAAGATTATAGGGTTGGTATTGAGAACGAGAACAGATGTAAGACCTCTTTTCATCTCACCCGGACATTTAATTGATATGGAAAGCTCGAAGGAGATAGTGCTTGCTACCTGCAGGAAGTATAGAAACCCAGAGCCACTGAGGTATGCACATAACCTTGCAGATGTCTGTAAAAGGAGGGGGCAGGAAACACCACCCCCTGAAAGGTCTTTATTTCTGTAGCCATCCACTAAGCAAAAGAGAGCTTCTGTTTACCGCAAAGTGATAGTGATTCGAAGATGGCCACTTCACGAGCACATACATTCCACCATAATAAGACTTTCTAAATCTATATGAGCCCTTTGCTCTATATCCACCACGATTCTTGAGTCTTACATAAGTGCTACCTTTATACTTGCCATATCCATCGTAAACCATGATTTTAACAGAGGTGCTGTAACCATACCCGCCGTTGTAGGTGTTTGTGACCAAAAATCTCATGTAAAGCCATGCACCACTCAGCAATCTTTTACCACCGAAGTTAAACCACCACTTCGCCCATTGACCGGTCCTTCTTATCCAGTACCACCCTCTTATGTAGTTTCCCCTTACACTGAAAGAAGATGGCCTCAGCGTAACATGTCGCCTTCTCTGTGGTGGGAAGATTCCCCCTGTCCTTTCACTGAACTTTACACTACCTCTATTGACGGCAAAGTAGTAGCCATTAATTGATGGCCAGCTCACCATAACTGTAAATCCATCCCTATACATGCTCTTCATGTAATAATGCCCGGTAGCAGTATAACCACTCCCATAGGTGTTGTAAGAATGGCGGTTATTGCGGTTGTCTAACCGCACATAGCCATCTTCTACAAGGAAACCTGTTTTGTCGTATATGTATATCCTCACAGTAGTATCATAGCCGCTCCCAAATGTACGAGGATTCGTGACGAGGAATGTAAATGTCAACATTCCAATTTTGGAGCCTGGATAGCGGAATCTCCAGCGCGCATAGTTGCCCCTTCTGGTGATCCAATACCATCCTCTACCCGTACTACTCCAGAAACTACCGTTTGCGACGAAGGAAGACAGATACCTTCCCGATTGCGGAATGTTTCCTGAGTCTCCCCCAGGTAAAGATGCAGGATAATATAGCTTAACAGCAGACTTTTTTACAGCAAAAGACTTATAATCTAATGAGGGCCACTTGATCACAACGTAAAGATTACGATGATAACTGTGCATAAGTGTATATTTCCCATGCGAGTAATAGCCAGCATAGGTTAATCTGACATTTCCAGACTCAAGCAGGCGGTTGTGCCTGTCAAAAATTTCTACTTTTACAGCAGTGTTATATCCCGTTCCATCTCTGAACGTGTCAGCAACAATCAGGTCGAAAACCAAGGTCGAACCGCTTGGTATCCATCCACTTTTGGAAAATTGCCAGCGTGCATAGTTACCTTCCCCTGTCAGCCAATACCATCCACTCCTTAGCACACCATGGGCTCTGAAAGTCGAAGGCCTCAAATAATTCCTACTCGATGCGGAAGCAGTGTTCAAAGCAAAAGAGAAAGCAGAAATCACAACGGCAAGAACCAGCACAGAAATGATTACCTTCTTCACACCTATTCACCCCCTTTCTGCAAGAATCTATTAATATGATATCATATTCATTCATCTGCAACAAGCAAAAAGAAATTCAAGAGGATGATTGAGGAGATTATGATTAGGGAGGGGAAAATAAGGAAACAAGGGCAAATGGGTATTATTTAAGAACTCCAAAGACAATTCTTGAGAGGTGGAGTAAAATTTACAGGAACATATCAGGCTTGAAAGGCAAGATAAACAACTATACCCATTTTTGAGGTTTCCAGATAGAAGTGGCACAAAGAAGTTGACATTACCTGTCTTTTTGATAGAATAGTTACATATTAGGAGTAGTTTGTGTAACTTGACACGAAGATGAGCAAGGGGTATAATTGATTTTGAAAACTGACGCAAATTGTTGAAAAGTGCAAAAGGAGGGAATGAATTGTTCCCCAAGCTCAAGATTAATCTCCCTGCGATAGCTCACAATGTGAAGGAAGTTGTGTCTCGTGCGGAGGAAAAGGGGGTTGAGGTTGTTGGTGTTGTGAAAGGCTGTTCAGCCCAGCCTGAGGTTGCGTCTGTGTTTCTCCAAAATGGATTCAGATGGATAGGGGATTCAAGGATTTTGAATTTCCGGAGGTTGATAGAAGCAGGTATCCGCGCAAACTTTCTTCTTTTGAGAATTCCTATGCTCACAGAGTTGGCAGATGTTGTCTCCATGAGTGCTGCGACCCTCATTTCCGAGATAGAAACCATAAAGCACCTTTCTAATATAGCATCTTTTGCAAATAAGGTATATGATGTTATAGTGATGGTGGATGTAGGTGATTTAAGAGAAGGTGTGTTACCTGAAGACGTTGAAGCTTTTGTGAAAGAAGCACGCTTGTATGAAGGAGTTAGGATAGCAGGTGTTGGTACTAATCTTAACTGTTATGGGGCAGTCCTTCCTACAGTGGAAAACCTCTCTTTGCTTGTTGATGTGGGGGAAAAGGTGAAAAGGATGGTGAGTGTGGAGGATTTTGTAGTTTCTGCAGGTGGAACGGGTACTTTAAAGCTGCTTGAGGATGGTACACTTCCTAAAGGAGTGAATCAGCTTAGGATAGGTGAAGCTGTGCTTTTGGGAGTTGATACACCCCATCAGAGAAAGGTTCCCTATTTGAGACAGGATACTTTCTCGCTTATGGCGGAAGTTGTTGAGGTGAAGATAAAGCCATCTGTGCCTATAGGCGAACAGAGTGTGGATGCATTTGGTAAACTTCCCCACTTTGAGGATAGGGGATTGAGGAAGAGAGCAATAGTTGCTATAGGGAGACAGGATGTTATGGTGGACTTGCTTTACCCTGTAGATGATAATATAGAAGTACTTGGGGCAAGCAGTGACCATACAATTCTTGACGTCACTGATGTCCAGGATGACATAGCTGTTGGCGATATTGTGGAGTTTAATGTGGGATATGGTGCTATGCTTCTGGCAACAACTTCTCCTTATGTGGAGAAGGAGATAGTAAAAACAGAGTAAATAGGAGGCGGTGTTATGTCAGTTAAGTGGGAAGTAAGTGCTGACAAAGTTTTGGATGTTCTTGGGGAGTATATGCTGGTGGATGGTTTCCCCATAGTGCTTGACCTTGAGAGGAGTCAGGGTAGTTATATTGTGGATGCGAGGACAGGAGAGAAGTTTCTCGATTTCTATACATTCTTTGCGTCATCTCCTTTTGGGTGCAATCATCCCAAGATGGCGAGTGATGAGTTTAAGGAAAAGATATTCAGAGCGGCGATCAATAAGGTTGCAAATTCAGATATATACACCCTTGAAATGGCGGAATTTGTTAGTACCTTTATGAGAGTGGCAGCTCCAGCAAGTCACAGACATCTCTTTTTGATAGATGGTGGAGCGCTTGCGGTTGAAAATGCTTTGAAGGTAGCATTTGATTGGAAGGTAAGAAAGAACTTCAAGAAGGGTTATAGAGAGGAACGTGGGCACAAAGTAATTCACTTCCGACAGGCGTTTCATGGAAGGTCGGGATATACCATGTCCCTTACGAATACTGCAGACCCAAGAAAATACATGTATTTCCCGAAATTTGATTGGCCAAGGGTGTTAAATCCTAAAATCATTTGGCCGCTGGAAGAGCACCTTGATGAAGTGATAGCTGCTGAGAAAGAAAGTATAGATCAGATAAAGGATGCGATTGTTGCTAACCGTGATGATATAGCGGCTATTATAATAGAAACGATACAGGGAGAGGGTGGAGATAATCATTTCAGACCAGAGTTCTTAAAGGCTTTGAGACAGATAGCAGATGAAGAGGATATAATGTTGATTTTCGATGAGGTTCAGTGTGGTATGGGTATAACAGGTAAGATGTGGGCTTTCCAGAACTACGGGGTGGAACCAGACATCATAGTCTTTGGAAAGAAGTCTCAGGTCTGTGGTATACTGGTCAATAATAGAGTGGATGAAGTAGAAAACAATTGCTTCAGGGAGTCAAGTAGGATAAACTCCACGTGGGGTGGAAACATCTGTGATATGGTGCGTTCAGCCAGAATACTTCAAATTATAGAAGAGGATAAGGTGCTGGATAATGTCAACAAAGTGGCTCCAGTCTTACACAAAGGTTTGCTTGACATACAGAAGGAATTTCCTGAGAAGGTATCCAATGTTAGATATGCAGGATTGATGGCTGCATTTGACCTTCCATCTGCTGAGGTGAGAGATAAACTCAGGAACAGGTTGTATGAGAATCGCATTTTAGTTCTGGCATCAGGTGAGAAGGGGGTGAGATTCCGTCCGTCGCTTGTGGTGAAGGAGGATGAAATTCAGGAAGGATTGGAAGGTATAAGGAAGGCTTTAAAGGAGATTTAAATTTGGAACGTAACCACACCACAGTAGAGAACGGTGGTGTGGTATTTTAAGTGGAAAAGGGGGTATAATCGGATGTCAAACCGAAGGGTTTACGGAATGATGAGTGTATTTGTGCTTGCAGTCCTTGCTGTATTTATGTTCTCTGATGTTGCATGGGCTGCAGAGGCAAAGAAGACGGTTGATTATGGTTGGCTTTCTCTCTTACCACCACTTGTTGCTATAGTGCTTGCCTTTATAACAAAAGAAGTGTTGCTCTCTCTGTTCGTTGGTGTGTGGCTTGGTGCTACCATTCTTAATGGATGGAATCCCTGGTCAGGGTTCTTCCGCACATTTGACCACTATGTCTTACGTTCCATAGTTCCAAAAGACGGAGATACATGGGATGCAGCAGTTATCATATTTTCGCTTTCACTTGCGGGTATGGCTGGGGTTGTCAATAGGAGCGGTGGTGCGCTCGCCATAGCAAGGGCACTGGCGAAAAAGGCAAAAGGTGTTAGAGGTGGTCAGTTCTTCACATGGCTAATGGGGTTAATTATATTCTTTGATGATTATGCAAATACACTTATTGTTGGAACAACGCTGCGTCCGTTGACAGACAGATTAAGAATATCTCGTGAGAAGCTGGCCTTTATTGTTGATGCTACTGCAGCACCAGTTGCAAGCTGGGCAATCATATCTACGTGGGTTGGGTATGAGGTCGGTCTGATAAGTAAAGCTTTCAAATCTGCGCACATTCAGGGGAATGCCTATCTTGCATTTATCAATACTATACCTTTCAGGTTCTACTCTCTGGGTATGGTCTTTATGGTGCTTATGATAGCATTGCTTGTCAGGGATTATAGTTCTATGTATAGGGCAGAAGTTAGAACGAGGACTACGGGAAAAGTCCTGCGGGATGGTGCAGTCCCACTTTCTTCTGATGAGCTTACCAAAATTGGTGTTACCGATGAGTCAAAACAGAGAGCATTGAATGCCTGGATACCTATATTAACGATGATAATAGCTACTTTTGTGGGATTATGGTATAACGGTGGCGGCATGAGTAAGCCTTTTACTTTTGCAGGCATAAGGGAAGCTCTGGGTGATGCAGACTCTTCGATAGTTTTGATATGGGCGTCTTTCCTGTCATCCGCTGTTGCGATACTTATTACTACGGCTCAGGGGGTTTTGAAGATAAGGGATGCAATGGATGCATGGGTAGGCGGTGCCAGAAGCTTGATGATAGCTATGATGATATTGGTTCTGGCATGGTCTATTGGCTCAATATGTGATGATATGCATACTGCTGACTATGTGGTGGGAATTGCGAAGGGTGTTGTTTCACCGCACCTTGTTCCTACGATAATATTCCTTGTTGCGATGGTTATATCTTTCTCTACCGGCACATCCTGGGGAACGATGGCCATACTTATGCCAATAGCAGTTCCTCTGGCACACAGTCTTGGTGCACCTCTTTATGCGTCGATGGGTGCAGTCCTGACCGGTGGTGTGTTTGGAGACCACTGCTCACCTATATCTGATACGACTATCATGTCTTCCATGGCATCTGGTTGTGACCACATAGACCATGTAGATACTCAGTTGCCGTATGCGGTCTCTGCAGCGATTGTAGCGATAATATTTGGTTACCTACCTGCAGGATACGGCATGGGAGCAGGTATATCCCTGTTGCTTGTTTATCTTGGTATATACATAGTTGTCAGGCTCTTTGGTAAGAAAACGGACTATGCTTCACTTGGCGTTGACTACACGCCAGACCTTGAGATGCACAAGTAATCCAGTTGGATATGAAGGTTAGTGGTGTTAAGAGGTATCCAGTATGGGTGCCTCTTATGTGGACAGGAATCTCAGTGATGCTAATGGTAGGGGCTTTCCTGAAGAGGGAGCCCCTACTTGCGGTTATAGGTATAATGGGTATGTTTATAGGGACGAGTAGGTCCACCTATGAGCTTGTTGATGAGGGCCTGGTTGTAACGCACAGGTATTTTGAGGTGTTGAAGCTGAAGAGCTTCTACCCTTTCGACGACTTAAAGTACTTATCGGTTTATCCCTATAGAAAAGATGGCTTATTTGTGGTTGAGATGTGGTGGAAAGGCTTTAGGGGAAGAAAAATACTGTTACCCAAAAGTGAAGCAGATAAACTTGCTGAAAGATTGGGTGATAAGGTTACCATGCATAACGGTGTGGTGCTTAGAGGGTAAAGAACATCAAATTGTAGAGTGTGTGTAGTAGTATTGCTGGCAGTATGCTTTTGAACTCCTCTTTTACATAGCAGAATGCCACAGAAGGTAGGAATGTTAATAATGAAAATGTATTTACTCCCCTTGGTATGTGTGCTACTGTGAACATCAAAGATACGGTGCAAAACAGGAGGATACGATTCCTTATCAGCACACTTAGCTGGGTTTGAATGAGTGAGCGGAAAAATAGCTCCTCTGGTAGTGCTGCTATGAGGAACTGAGAGACTGCAAGTTTCCACGAGAGGGCATAATGTAGGTGTGGAGTGCACCTTGCTATGTAAACCGCAGGAAAGGCTATTAGTATAAGCGCAATGAGTGTATATGTATTTTTTTTACTCCATCTTCCCATGGATATTCCGTACGTCCTTAGTTGGTTTTTGGGTAAAGTGAAAATGGGAAGGATATACATAAAGATGGTAGATGCTACTTGACTGAATATGCTTAGCATTAGCAGAGCAAAGTAGTATATCAGGATTTTATACAAATCTTTCGAATACATGATTTCCAAGCATGATACCCCTTTCTGTTAGCTTTATCTCTTTACCCGTATCTTCCAGCAAACCGACCTTTATGAGTTCTGATATCTCCTTTCCAAATACTGTGTAAATGTTTTCTTTGAACCTCTTTTGAAACCTTTTTTTGTTTACCCCTTCTATAAGCCGAAGTCCCATCATCATCGTCTCTTTTTCTTGTTCTTTTTTGTTTAACCTTATTTGCTCGCTAAAACCTCTGTAATTTTGAAGGTTTGTGCCTCTTGTGAATCGCCACCCTCTGAAAAACGATGATGCAGAACACCCTATTCCGAGGTAGTATGAGTTTTCCCAGTAGGATAAGTTGTGGATACATCTGTGTTTGGGTTTTGCGAAGTTGGATATTTCATAGTGTTCATATCCGTGTGATTTGAGATACCCTATAGCCCACTTATACATCTCGAAACCTTCGTCCTCTGCAGGTTTTAGTATCCCTTTTGATATCATCTTCTGAATGTAGGTACCCTCTTCTATAATCAAGCTGTATAGTGAAAGGTGTGGCGGAGAAAGAGCGACAATGCCTTTTAGGGTTTTCTTCCATTCTTCCATACTTTGAGTTGGGATGCCGTATATAAGGTCTACATTCCAGCTTTTGAGCCCAGCCTCCTTTAAGTCCTTTAATGTTTTTATTGCGGTTTTTGAATCATGAAGCCTTCCAAGTATCCTTAATATCCTGTCTGAGAGAGATTGAACACCGACACTTATCCTTGTTATGCCAATTTCTTTGAGTTCAAGTATTTTGTCTTTACTGAGTGTGATAGGGTTTGCTTCTATGCTTATTTCTGGGTCATTATGAAACTTGAAAGTTTCATAACATGCTTCTACTATCTTTTTTATCTCGGATGGTGCATATATGGTAGGTGTTCCTCCTCCTATGTATATGCTCTTTACTCTTGTTTTTATGTTTCTGTATGAGGGTATCTCTTTCAGCAAGAGTTGAAGGTATCCCTTGCGGATGGAGTTAGGGGCAATTATTGAAAAAAAACTGCAGTAGTTGCATTTACTAATACAGAATGGTATGTGAATGTATATAGAGAGCAGTCTTCTCACCTCCTATGGTATGGTAAATGTAGATGTGACGGTTGTCAAGGATTAAGAATGGTTTATGCTAAATTTTCTGGGTTTAATGCCGAATATAGGTAAAGAGGATAAAAAATACTTGCTATATAGCAGGTGAGTGGTATAATAAGAGATGAGGAGGCATTTATCCTTTTTCCACGGAGGGGGTGGTTAGAGTGATAATGAAAGTAGGATGGGGAGGTACCAAGGATAGGTACTCCAATAAGCTGGAAGACCTCCAACGGAAAATAAGAAAAAACATTGAGAAGATATCCTCTGGTATGAAGATTAACTCTGCTGCTGATAACCCTGCAGGGCTTGCCATAAGTGAAAAGATGCGAATGCTCATAAATCAATACACGAGGGAGGTTCAGAACTATCAAGATTATGTATCCCGTAATCAGACTGCGGATGCAGCTCTTGAAGGGATACAGGATAGTCTGCAGAGGATGAGGGAGCTCAGCGTTCAGATGGCAAATGGTACGCTGGAGGATTCGGATAAGGAAGCAATTAGAACGGAGCTTTCACAGCTTGAGCAGGAAATAAACAGGACTGCGGAGGCTACCGAGTTTAACGGTCAGAAGATAATAAGTGATATGAATGCATCAGCTTTGGGTGTTGAGGGTATTGCCAGTGCTCCACCAGAGGAGGCTATAAGGGTTGTTGGTAATGCCATAAATACGGTTTCTTCCAGGAGGAATGATATAGGTGCAGAGACAAACCGTTATATTAGCCATATAAACAACCTTACTACTGCACTTGAAAACATTATGTCGGCTGAAAATACGATAAGGGGAACGGATATTGCAAAGGAGATTATGAACCTGACTACCAACAAGATTTTGACTGAGAGTACCCTCATGTCTATGTCTCATGCAAATCTGTCCGCGAAGAATGTCTTAAACTTATTTAAGTAGGAGGGATTGTGTGGGATTTCTGGATAAGGTTGTAAAGGCTGCTACAGAGGCAGGAGGAAAGGTTGCTGAAACTTCTAAGAGTGTAGCAAAAAGCACACAGATAAAGATTGCTATTTCTGGTCTCAAATCGAAGAGGGAGAAGATATTTAGAGAAATAGGAGAAAGGGCATATATGCTCTTCAAAGAAGGCAAGATAGAAGACTCTATAATAAAGACGCTTGCACAGGAAGTGGATGAAATAAATGCCGAGATAGAGCAGAAAGAGGCAGGGCTTAAGGAAAGTTGAACAGGTTGCGAGTGTTGTGCGATGTGTGTAGGGCTACCTCCTCGAGGGGTAGCTCTTTTATTTTTGCCACGGCATCTGCAATGTATGGAAGATAGGATGGTTCGTTTCTTTTTCCTCTGTAGGGATGAGGTGTAAGATAAGGCGCATCTGTTTCTATGAGGATGTCTTTTATCTTTATGCCTTTGACAACTTCTTTTAAAGTTTTTGCTTTCCTGAATGTTACTGCTCCTGAGATGGATATGTAAAACTTCAACTCTGTGTACAACTTTGCCATCTTAAGTGTTCCAGAGAAACAGTGCATTACACCCTTTATGTCTTTAGCATACTCCTTGACTATATCGAATGTGTCAGGTTCTGCTTCCCTGCTATGTATAACGACAGGGAGATTTAGCTTTCTGGCAAGTTTGAGCTGTTTGATGAATATCTCTTTTTGTTTTTCTATGGGTGAGAATATATGATAGTAATCGAGCCCTGTTTCACCTATTCCAACAACTTTTGGGTGCTCTGTGAGCTTTTCTATCTCAGCGAGCTCCCTATCACCAGCATTTTTTGATTCTTCCGGATGAATACCAACGGTGGCATAAACGCAGTTATATTTCTCTGCCATCTCTATTGCCTTTTTGCTGGATTTTACATCGTACCCAATGACTACACAGTATTCTACCCCGTTATCTCGAGACCTTTTTATGACCTCCTCTATGTCTTTGTCAAATGCAGGGTCATTTAAGTGGCAATGACTGTCTATAAGCTTCATCTTATCTCTGATCCAGATGCTATTTCTCTATCTGTGGTGAGTAGTGCAAGCTCCTCACCGGTTTCTGCTGCCAACAGCATACCTTGTGATTCTACCCCTCTTATCTTTGCAGGTTGCAGATTTGCAACTATTATGATCCTTTTACCTACGAGCTCCTCTGGTTTGTAATACTTTGCAATACCTGCAACAAGAGACCTAATTTCTTCTCCCACCTCTATCTTCAGTTTGAGAAGCTTGTCGGTCTTAGGTATCCTTTCTGCCTCTATAACCTTTGCGACTTTCAGTTTTATTCGCCTGAACTCTTCTATAGATATGTATTCTTTTTCTTCCACTTTCTTCTCCTCCTTTCCCTTTACACCAATGGGCTCTTTTTTCTCTATGCGAGGAAATAGGATTCTTCCACGTCTCACAGGATGGGGTTTGTAATTGCCCCAGTTAAATAGTTCGTCAAACTTAGCACTTTTTATGTTTTCATCTATCCCAATCTGGTGCCATATCTCTTGTGCGGATGATGGTATAAACGGGTATACCATAATTGCAATACTTCTTAGGGATTCAAGCAAATTGTAAAGCACGATGGAGAGTTCGTTGTACTTCTTTTCCCTTCCAAGGATCCATGGCGCAGTTTCGTCTATGTATTTATTACACCTTCTAATGAATGTCCATATTTCCTCGAGTGCCCTGTAAAAGTCAAATTCATCCATGTATTTTTTTACCTTTGGTGTGATTTCTTTCAGCATGTTGTGCAGTTTTAAGTCTGATGTGGCTGGTGTATCGGATGGAATCTGTCCTTTAAAGTACTTTTCTACCATTGTTACCGTTCTACTTAGGAGGTTGCCAAGGTCATTTGCGAGGTCTGAGTTTATCCTGTTTTCTATTGCTTTCGTGGAGAAATCCCCATCAAGCCCGAAGGGGACTTCCCGAAGGAGGAAAAATCTGAACTGGTCTACACCATATCTCTCTATCATGGCAAATGGGTCTATGACGTTGCCTTTTGATTTAGACATCTTTTCCCCTTCTGATGTCCACCATCCATGTGCAAATACCATCTTTGGGGGTTTTAGTCCTGCTGCTATTAACATTGCTGGCCATATTACTGCGTGAAACCTCAGTATATCCTTTCCAACGAGATGATATGCATTTTCCCAATAGTGTTTGAATCTATCTTCATCGCTGCTCCATCCAGCTACAGTTATGTAGTTTATAAGCGCATCAAACCACACATATATCACGTGTTTTGGGTCTCCAGGGAGTGGTATTCCCCACTCGAATGTAGTCCTTGATATACTCTGATCTTTGAGGCCCTGTTTTATAAAACTTACTATTTCGTTGTGTCTTGACTGTGGCAAGATGCGCATTTTGCCTTCTTCTATTGCCTGAAGCAAGCTTTCTTGATACTTAGACATCCTGAAAAAGTAGCTTTCCTCTTTCAGTTTTTCGGTTGGTCTGCCACACTGGGGGCATCTGTGTCCTTCAAGTAGCTGGCTCTCTGGCCAGAATGTCTCACATGGCGTACAATACCATCCTTCATACATACCTTTGTATATATCTCCATTTTCCTGCAGTTTTTTGAAGAATTTCTGGACAACCTTGATGTGCCTTTCTTCTGTTGTTCTTATGAAATCGTCATATTCTATGTTCAGCCTTTTCCATAATCTCAGGAAGTTGCTTACTACTTTGTTGGCAAGCTCTAAAGGTATGAGTCCCTTTTCTTCTGCGCTTTTCTGTATTTTTTGTCCGTGTTCATCTGTGCCTGTGGAAAACAAGACATCAAAGCCAGATAGTTTCTTGTATCTTGCTATTACATCTGCTGCGACCGTGGTATATGCATGCCCTATGTGTGGCGTGTCGTTGACATAATATATGGGTGTAGTTATGAAAAACGATTTCATGATTATTCCCCCTTCAGGATTTTATATACCTCGTTTGGTTTTTTGCCATATATTATTGCTATTCTCTTTGCTATTTCTTTTTCTCTTAGGCCTTTTTTAACTTCTCTTACAAGCGATACCACCTTTTTGAACTCCTCTGGCTCTCTTTCCTGGTTTAGTAGGGTTAGCGTAAACTCCCCTTTTATCTCTGAAGTGCTTATCTTTAATATTATATCACTTATCTTACCTCTTATTGTGTACTCAAATTGCTTTGTTATCTCCTTTGAGAGGGATACTTCAATATCCCCGATAGTTTCCATGATAGTTGATAGCTCTTCTGAAAGTCGGTGTGGTGATATATAAATTACTACGGGGTGGTGTATTTCTGATATTGTTTTCAGTGCTTTTACTTTTTTGCCTTTCTTCTTCGGCAGGAATCCCCAAAATGTAAAAGGTTGGGGTGGAAACCCAGAGAGTAAGAGGGCAGGTATTATTGCTGTTGCACCCGGAAGAACTGTGAATTTTACTTCTTCTTCGATACACGCTTTTAGCAGAATATATCCCGGATCTGAGATTGCAGGTGTTCCGGCTTCGCTTAGAAGTGCAATTTCTCTTCCGTCCTTCAGCATTTCTATGATTCTTTTGAGCTGTTTTCTCTCACTAAACTTGTGATAGCTTATAAGCCCTTTGTTGTGTATGTTGTAGTATGTAAGTATCTTTCTTGTACTTCTTGTGTCTTCTGATAGGATTATATCTACTAATTTTAGGACGTTTAATACCCTTAGGGTTATGTCTTCTAAGTTTCCTATGGGTGTAGGACAAACATATAGCATAGCTACTTCTTTTCTTCTTTTGTGAGCATATCCATGAGTTTTGTGAGAAAAGCAGGTAATGCTTGATAGCTGCTTGCTGTTATGATGTTTCCGTCTATCACCATTGGAGTTCCCTGGTATATTGCACCTGCTTCTATTAGTTTTTTATAGCCGGTTGCCCATACGGTTGCTTTCCTACCGGAAAGTATGCCTGCTTCCGCGAGTATCAGTGGAGCATCGTATATTGCACCTATTATCTTACCTGCACTGTTCATGTCTGCAACAGCCTTGAGTATTATACTTTCTTTTGTAGTTTCGTGGGGAGAGTTGAGTATTATTAATGCCTTGTAGTCTGTACTCTTTATATCCTTTAACAATTTGCTTGTAAATATAGTATCTCCCGTGTCTGTTTCTATTTCTGCTGTTGAGGAGCTGATAACCACTTGAAACAGCTTTCTTTCAAGGTAATTGGATGTGATATGGTATACATTGTTTTTGATGCCGTTAAACATCACGAGTAAGACCTTCTGCTTGCTGTAGGCGGGTACTGATATTAATAATAATAGAATGACTGAGATTACCACTAAATAGCCACTTTTTTCACGCATTTAACTCCCTTCCTTCAGTATGTTTATATTCTTTTTGAGGTAATCTATACCTGATAGAAGGGTGAATGCTAAAGCCACCCATACAAGGATATCGCTATAAGGTAGCTCTATTATTACTGCAGAGATGGCTACTATCTGCGAGATGGTTTTGAGTTTTCCCCATCTGCTTGCAGGTATAACTTTTCCACCTGACATGGCAATTGTTCTTAAACCTGTTATGGAAAAGTCTCTTGTTATGATTGCAATTGCTATCCATGATGGTATCCTGTGGAGGTCCACGAGTACTATAAGACCTGCTGATATGAGTATCTTATCTGCAAGTGGATCGATGAATATCCCAAATTTTGTTATCTCATTATATCTCCTTGCTATGTACCCATCTAAAAAATCTGTTATTGATGCGATTATGAATATCCAGAATGCAATCCACTTGTATTCTGGGTACCTGTAAAGTGCAAATACTATGAATGGTGGAACGAGCAATATTCTGAACAGGGTTATCTTATTGGAAGTCTTCATGTACTAATGATATAACCATAATTTGCGTGTGTCAAGCTGTAGGTAGGATTCTTGTTTGGTTCTGATGATATTTGCTTTGAGCGGAGCAAGCGTGGAGTAGAGGGTATGCTATAATAAATTCAAATAACTATTTGGGGGCAATCAAACATGGAGAAACTACTTCGTGGTAAACTTGGTGCTTTTTTGAAAGTTCTTTTTCTTGCTGTGATGATAGATGTCCTTCTTTTTGGCCTCTTTTGGTTTGAAGGGTATCATCTGCTTGTTCTTAGGAAAGCGGTGGATTCTCCATATAGAGTGGTGGTTGTTGAGGGTTGGGTTGGTGATGCAGTACTTAAAGATGTGGCACGAATCATTAAAAACGGGGATGTAAAGAGAGTCTTTGTTGTGGGTAATAAGATAGAATATGCTTCTGCTATCTTTCCAAAACATATATTTTTTTAAGTATGGAGTGCCTGAGAGTAAGATTATTGCAGTTCCCTTTAATGTCTTGCGAAACAGGACATTGGCATCTGCTCTTTATTACTATTTGAAACTTATTCTGTGGTAGCTCCCTGTTTTACTGTGGTATAATTCGCTGGGGGTGAGGGTGTTGAAAATAACAACGGTATCCCAGATGAGGGAGCTTGATAAAGGGGCAGTAGAGCGCTACGGTATACCAGAGGCAATACTCATGGAGAATGCAGGAAACTCCGTTTATTTTCTGATTTCGGCAGTATCGGGTGTCAAAGGTAAGAAATTTGTTGTTTTCTGTGGTAGTGGTAATAATGGTGGAGATGGATTTGTGGTTGCAAGAAAGCTACACTCCTCTGGTGCCATCGTTAAGGTTTATCTTATTGGTTCTGCAAGAAAAATGAAAGAGGTAACGCTTCGCAACTACGAGGCGCTCAAAAAGGCAGGTGTGCATGTGTCTGATTTTAAGTCTTCAGAGGAAGTATTGGGTGATGTGGAGAGTGCAGATGCTGTCGTTGATGCGATACTTGGCACAGGCATATCGAGAGAAGTAGCAGGTTTGTATAAGGATGCTATAGAAGTTATAAATGGACATGCAAGACTTGTTTACAGCGTTGATATACCGTCTGGTGTAAATGGTGATACTGGTGAAGTGATGGGTGTTGCAGTAAAATCTGATTATACGGTTACCTTTGGACTTCCCAAAGTGGGTAATCTACTTTATCCAGGATACATGTATTGTGGTAGGCTGTATGTGTCGCATATATCATTTCCGCCACAGCACTATAACAGGGATGATATATTGCTTGAATTGAACTCACCTATCATGCTTCCAGAGAGGTTGCCTTACGGTTATAAAGGTACATTTGGGGATGTATTTTTTGTTGCCGGTGCTCGTGGATACTATGGTGCACCCTACTTCTCTGCTTATTCGTTCATGAAGGCCGGAGGTGGCTATGCCAGACTTTCTACCCCTTTATCATGTGCACCGTTTGTTGGTAATAGGGGTAGTGAGATAGTTATCGTTCCAATGGATGAGACTGAGGATGGCTCTCTGGCAAAGTCAAGCTTTTCGAGATTGATGGAGATTGCTGATAGGGTAGATATGGTTGTTGTTGGACCGGGTGTTTCTTTGAATCAGGAAACAAAAGAACTTATAAGGGAGATTGTGCGTGCAGTGGATAAACCTGTTGTGATAGATGGAGATGGTCTTACAGCGGTCTCAGAAGACCTGAATGTGCTGAAGGAGAGGACTTCCCCAACAGTTCTTACGCCTCATGCTGGAGAGATGTCGAGACTTTCTGGTATGACCATAAAAGATGTGCTTAGTGATAGACTTGGTGTTTTAAGGAGAATGACGGAAGAGCTTGGAGCAGTGATTGTACTTAAGGGTGCCCATACGCTTATAGGATATCCGGGTGGTAAAGTGTTGTTGAACATGACGGGCAATTCTGGCATGGCAACTGCAGGGAGTGGAGATGTCCTGACAGGAGCAATTGCTGCAATGTTTGGACTTGGTATGTCCTTGGAAGATGCTGTGAGAATGGGTGTATTTATTCATGGGCTTTCAGGTGATTTGGCTGCCAGGGACAGGGGAGTAGATGGCATAACTGCACAGGATATCCTTGATTACCTGCCTATAGCTGTGAACATGCTCAGGAAGGAGTTTAAGACACTTTTTTCTGAATACAGTATCCCTGTTATTTAGCTCGTTTGCTTGAACTCTGCAAGCCACTTATTTGCTAATGCTTGCAGAGTTCTATCTTTATACCTGAATTCTTCTACGACTTTTACTAAGTGTTCAGGAAGTCTTTTTAATCCCCAGAGGAATCTCTTTTTTGTCTCTTCTTTGGTGTTCCTTGCATAGTAGAGTGGGAGATTTACTTCGAAAAATGATAGACTATCTGCGTAGTTCAAAATATCCGAGAGAGGGTCTCCACCTGTTTCATGCTTTTTAATAAGTCTTACGGTTTCCTTGTGTATTATACCATCTATGTTGCACTCTTTGAGCATCTCTGAGATAATTTGTGCGCTTCTTTCTGCGTGTGCATTTTTGAATGAATCGTAATCTCTGTAGTTTTCCCTTTTCACTCGTGGAGGGCATGCCCTTTCTATATCGTGCCCCAGTGCAGCGATCTGAAGAGGTACATCTGCGTCAGGTTTCAGTTTTAGCACCCACTTTAGTGTGTTTTCCGAATGCATGGGGTCTTCTGGTACAGGTGAATGCTTAACTGTCTCTTTAATCTTTTCTTTGATGCACTCTATGTTTTTCCTCTTCATACAGTACCACCACCCTCTTTATGTTTTCTATGTTCATGAAAGCTGCTATTATTATCAATGTCCATAGTGCCTGATTCAGTAATGCCCCTATGAATATTATGAATATCCTCACATCTCTCCCAAATCTGATGTATTTCCCACCTTCTTTTATCCTCTTTTTCATGAATCCGTCGTACTTATCCGCTGTGTAGCTATTCATAAATGTTCCCATAATAGCCAGAAAACCTATAAATATGTAGGAGAATGTGCTGTGAATAAGGTATGCATTATACGTCAATCCTAATAGGAGTGCAGCATCTGCGTATCTGTCAAGTACTGCGTCGAACCACCCTCCAAACCCAGATGATTGGAATTTTAGCCTCGCAATCTCTCCATCACAACCGTCTATGATAGATGCAAATTGTGCAAGTATTCCTCCTATTAGTAAAGGGATATAGCTTCCGATGGAAAATAACAGTGCACCGAGTATTGAGAGTGCAAAAGAAAAAACGGATATCTGGTTTGGTGTTATTTGTGTTTTTACTAAATGAGATGATATTAGTGTGGATATAGGTCTGTTGAGGTATTTCGATATGGGACCATCTGTGGCCTTGGTAAGACTTTTCAGCATGTACTTTTTTGCTTTTTTATATGCTTTTTTGTCATCAACATCTATCCAGAGCCTTTTGCCAATGTCAAATGTGCGTGCCTTGCCCGTTCTGGCAAGTTCTTTTATTCCGCCTGAAAGTGATTCATCCCCTGAGGATATGCTCTTTTCAAGTGCATTGAATATTGCTGGTGAGCAGAA
>JAGHAJ010000272.1 GCA_021161545.1 Synergistota bacterium
AGCGAAAGCTAATGTAATGAGGACAGCACTGACTGCTTGGAAGTTAGGGTTAGCTATATTCTTATTACCGTACGCTTTTGTTTACAATCGGTCTCTTTTAATGGTAGGGAAACCTATGGAAATAGCATTGACAGCTTTCACTTCGTTTACAAGCATTGTAGCACTGGCGTATGCTTTGGAAGGGTATTTTCTGAGGCCACTGTGTGTTGCAGAAAGAATCCTTGTGGGATTAAGTAGTGTACTGTTACTTTTTCCCTCGATTCTCTTGCGATTTATAGGGATGGCCTTATTTGGGATTATGCTTTTAAGAATGTTCCTTTCAACGAAGCGAAATCTGAGGAAAGGTGTTAGTAGTTAAAAATTTTAAGAAGGTAAGGGAGGCAAGAGTATGGATGTATCTATATACAGGTATATGAAAGTGGGTATTGTTCACTTTATGGCTTACCCGGATGTTTCTAATGGAGAAGGTCCTATTTTAGAAACGCTTAGAGAGGTGGCTACAGATGAGTTTTTCAATGCTATTGAAGTTTCCTGGATTAAGGACGATAAAGTAAGAAAGCACGCTAGAGAACTGTTGGAGGAGAGTCATATAACGGTGTCTTATTGTGCTAATCCTCGTATTCTGTCTAAAAACCTGGACCTTAACTCCTTTGATGAGGGTCGAAGAAAGGAAGCAATATCAGAAGTTATCTCAGCAATTGATGAGGCTTACGAGTTAGGAGCAGCTTCTTTCACCATTTTAAGTGGTGCAGATCCTGGGGACCGGTTGAGGGAAGATGCGAAAGCGTTACTTGTGGATTCCCTTATTCAAATATGTGGTTATGCTAAACGTAATGGTAGTATTATCGTTAATTTGGAGGTCTTTGATAGAAATATTGACAAGAAACGCTTAATTGGTCTGGCAAAAGATGCAAGGGACATAGCTGAAAAAGTAAGCGAAGAGTTTGGGAATTTTGGTTTGTTAGTGGACCTTTCACACCTGCCACTCTTGGGAGAGACACCTACGCAGGCTGTGATTCCCGTTAGGAAATATGTAAAGGGTGCTCACTTGGGGAATTGTATCTTAAGAGATACAAAACACCCAGCTTATGGTGATAAACATCCACCTTTTGGAATAAAAGGTGGTGAAAATGATGTAGAGGAGGTAATGGCTTTCTTGAGGGTCCTGATGGATATAAATTTCTTGAACCCTGAGGAGCCCCCTATTGTTTCTTTTGAGATAAAACCTTTAACTACTGGTCGAACGGATATAGTTATTGCTAATGCCAAGCGTGTTTTGATGGAGGCATGGAGTAGATTAAGAGTTTAATGTGTGCTTGTATTATTGAGTTGATAAAGAAACCACTTAAATGCAAATATGATCTTGGAGTGTGTGAGCATCAATAGCGGATTAGTAATACGAATGTTGAAATGTTAGAATTTTGTGATTTGTGTGATAGGGTGTTTTGGGAGGAGTGGTTAACCGGGAGAAAGGGCATGGAGCAATCTTGCAGTATAGCATTTGGTAGAGAAATACCCTATTGCTAAGGGTTCTTTATGATGTGTTTCTTGACTTCGTATGTACAATAGTTTACTATAAGGCTAAGGTTGGGTAAGAGGAGGGAGAAAATGAACGTAGATAAGAAACCTAAGTTTGACATTCTAAGTGTCTTGGAGGAGAATTTTGATAAGTTTACTCCTACTAAAAAACTTTTAGCAAACTATATACTTTCTAACAGTCATGAAGCGGCTTTTTTGACTGCAGATGAAATGGCATCTAAAGTAAATACCACTCCTTCTACTGTGGTTAGGTTTGCAAAGGAGATTGGGTATACTGGATACCCCGAGATGCAAAGAGACTTACAAATGTTGCTGATAAATAAGATAAGCGCAATTGGACAACTGAAGCGTGCAGAACAATACAGTCTGCCGGGCCTTAAAAACAAGATAATTAACCTTTCTATTTTAAAAGATAGGGAAAACCTTGACAAGCTGTTTAGCAGCCTAAAGACAGAAGATATAAAGAAGTTTGCAAAGATTGTCATTACCTCGCGAAGGAAATATATTGTTGCTAATCGTACAGCATTTTCGCTGGGACACTTTTTATTCTTTGAGTTGAGAAAGATTTTGCCGGAAGTTTACCTTCCAACTAATGTTGATGGGGGTATTTTTGAGGTACTCCCTGGAATAGGTAAAGATGATGTTGTAGTGGCAGTTAGCTTTCCTAGGTTTGCAAGATTAACTTTGACCTTTGCTGAATATGCTCACAAAAAAGGTGTTAAAGTTGTTTCGATTACCCATGATAGAACTTCACCTCTGTATAGTATATCTGAGGTTTCCCTATTTTGTCCATTTGATGGTGTTGCATTTCTTGAATCGTATGTGGCGCCGATGGCATTGTTAAACTTAGTACTTAGTGAAGTGTTTTATGAATGTCATGACAATGCTGTTGAGAAACTTAAACTCCATGAGGAGATTATGCTGGGTTTGAAACAAGTGTATTTGAAATAATGAGTGAGGGATTGATTATAAAGACTATGTTAGTTGGTAGGGGGGTGTTGTTTATGGGAGTGTTTGCTTACAAGCAATCTGCAGAAAGTATGATCAAGGCATGGAAGGGAGGGAACTACCATTTTGGTTATAATGCTATTAGCAGGGTGGGAGAGTTTAGTGATAGAGAAAGAGGTCCTGCTGTGGTTGTTGTTCCGGGTTGGGGTAGTGGCAAGAAGTTAGGATTTTTTGTAGATGAGGTTATGATGAGCCTTAAAAAGGCTGGTTTTGAGGTCCTGGATACCGTGAAGGGAGCGAGGCCAAATGCTCCGAGAGAGGATGTCTACAGAGTTGCAAATCAGATAAGTAAGTATGGTGCTCGGTATGTAGTTGCTGTAGGGGGAGGTAGTACTATAGATGCTACAAAGGCAGCTATAGTGCTTTCTTCACTACCTTCTGATAATATTGAAGATTACTTTGGTGTGGGGAAGGTTGCGGAAAAGGTAAAAGCTATGGAGGGAGAGATGAGATTCCCTACGATGCTTGCTATTCAAACAGCCGCTGGGTCTGCAGCCCATCTTACTAAATATGCAAATGTTACTGATCCATTGTCTAATCAAAAGAAGCTAATAATAGATGATACAATAGTTCCACCGTATGCTATATTTGATTATAGAACTCTGTTGGAGGCACCCTCTGAACTCCTTTTAGATGGTGCTTTAGATGGGGTTTCTCACTGTTTGGAAGTAGCGATAGGGGCCGTTGATAAACCATTCTTTGAAAAGGTTATGGATATAGCGGAGGTTGGAATATCTCTGATCGTAGATGCTCTTTCAAAGATAACTAAGGATGCGGAGGACAAATCTGCTATAGAAGAGTTGTGCTTAGGGACGGATTTGGGAGGATATTCCATAATGGTAGGTGGAACGAATTATGCACATTTATTTAGTTTTTCCCTGGTAGGTAAGCTTTCCCATGGTAGGGCATGTGCGATAGTGAATCCGTATGCTTTGGTTTTCTTTGCGCCAGCGATAGAGAAGCCACTTAGGATGCTGGGAGAGATATTTCACAAGATAGGTTACATAAAAGCAGATATAGATTCTCTTTATGGTAAAGAACTGGGTATGACTGTGGCTAGTGGTATGTTGGACTTTTTGAGAGATATTGGCTACCCTGTGACGCTTGGAGATGTTGGTGTAGATGAAAATGATAAAGCGCGGATACTGAGTGCGGCGAAAGATACTCAGCTGTGGAGTAAGCTGGATCAAGCTCCTATTTCCTTGATAGCGAGGGGAGTTAACGGACAAGTTGATCGGGGTAGAACGGAGTCGAACATTGATAAGTATATAGGTAGCCTGATTGATGCCGCTATAACGGGAGATTTCAGCCGCATAAAGTTGTATGGGGAGTAGTAGATGGTATTGTTTTCATTGTAGTGATTCTACTAAGGTTATAATGGAAATTTCCTATTTTACAGCAATTTATTTTATATTATCTATAAATCTCCTTAAGTTATCTCTTGTACTCTTCTACTAATTGTGCGAAAATTAGTTGTGTCACTAAATTTCCTTCCACCTCCCTGAAGAGGAAAAGGTTATAATGATTCTGTTCCCTTCAGGGAGTAAAATACTCCCCAATCTTTAGAGCGGAGTCAAGTCCCAAATTTTCTGTAAGAGGTGGACGAACATCCTCACTTAACACACATCCCTGAAGTCTATTTCATCATAAAGCTTTTCTTTAATCTTTAGCTCCTCCCTCAACCTATCCAGATAGTTAAGCTCCATCCTTGTGAAGTTTACCCTACGCCATCTTTCTGCAGCCCTAATGAGTACCGA
>JAGHAJ010000200.1 GCA_021161545.1 Synergistota bacterium
CACATAAGTATGCTATCATTATATAGTTGTGTTTGCTTATCAAGTGGAAGGAGATGATAGTAGTTGAATAACCGGTTACTCAAGAATTTGGGTATATATTTAATGTTGATAATAATTGTAATATCACTTGTCAGCAGCTTTTTCTCTCCTCCCGACAGGGGAATAGTAGAGAAAAAGATGGTTTACAGTGACTTTATTTATGCGGTAGATAGTGGGAAAGTGAAAAGTGTAGTTATTCAGGGAAATGTAGTTCACGGAGCGATGAAGAACGGTACATATTTTGTGGTAAATGTTTTGAATGATCCAACCTTGGTAAAGAAACTTGTAGATAAAGGTGTACGAATAGATGTTAAACTTCCAGAGAAGCCCTCTTGGTGGGGTCAATTCTTCTCCTCACTATTTCCTACGTTACTCTTGATAGGTGCATGGATCTTCATCTTGTATCAAATGCAAGGTGGAGGAAGCAAAGTTATGAACTTTGGTAGGAGCAGGGCAAAGCTCTTTCTTGATAATAGGCCTAAAGTAACATTTGACGATGTAGCTGGTGTCGAAGAGGCAAAAGAGGAGCTCCAGGAAGTTATAGGCTATTTGAAAAATCCAAAGAAGTTTCAGAAGTTTGGTGCAAAGGTGCCAAAAGGTATTTTGTTACTTGGTGCTCCCGGAACAGGCAAGACCTTATTGGCAAGGGCAGTTGCAGGAGAAGCGGACGTTCCATTCTTTAGTGCAAGCGGTTCGGACTTTGTTGAGATGTTCGTTGGGGTTGGAGCCTCAAGGGTAAGGGACTTGTTCGAACAAGCAAGAAGGCACGCACCATGTATAGTATTTATAGATGAGATAGATGCTGTAGGAAGACAGAGAGGAGCTGGACTTGGTGGAGGACATGACGAAAGAGAGCAAACACTTAACCAGCTATTGGTCGAGATGGATGGATTTGATGCAAATACAGGAATAATAGTAATGGCAGCAACTAACAGACCAGATGTATTAGATCCAGCCCTTCTAAGACCAGGCAGATTTGACAGAAGGATAGTAGTAGACAAACCAGATTTACGGGGGAGAGAGGCAATACTAAAAGTGCATTTACGTGATAAAAAAGTGGCGCCTGATGTTGACATTACAGTTATTGCAAGAAGAACACCGGGATTTGTAGGAGCAGACCTTGCAAATATGGTGAATGAAGCTGCGATATTGGCTGTAAGACGGGGAAAACAGGAGATAACACTTGCAGAGTTTGAAGAAGCTATAGATAGGATAATAGCAGGACCCGAAAGGAAGAGTAGATTTATAAGTCCAAAGGAAAGAACCGTAATAGCTTACCATGAATCTGGCCATGCCCTTGTAGCAAGATATGTACCTAATGCAGACCCAGTTCACAAAATTTCTATAATACCAAGAGGATATGCTGCATTAGGATATACACTTCAACTACCTACAGAGGACAGATACATAATTAGTAAAAGTGAGCTAATGGATAAAATAACTGTTCTATTAGGTGGAAGAGTATCAGAAGAGATTGTTTTTGGTGATATCACAACGGGCGCTCAAAACGATTTGGAAAGGGCTACGAGTATGGCAAGAGAGATGGTATGTGAGTATGGTATGAGTGAAAAGTTGGGACCTGTTACTCTTGGCAAAAAGCACCACCAAGTATTTTTGGGCAGAGATATAGTAGAGGATAAAAACTATAGTGAAGAAATAGCTTATGCAATAGACCAGGAAGTCAAGGAAATAGTGGAAGTGTGCTATGGTCGTGCAAAAGACATAATATTAAAGCATAGAAGCCAACTTGAAAGCATAGCAATGGAGTTAATAAAAGAGGAGGTTCTGGAAGGTAAGAGACTTAAGGAACTCTTGGGCATAGAGGAAGAGGAAGTAGAGCAAGGAACAACTGCCAACAAAGAAGCAGAAGAGGAAGAAGCAGCAATGAAAGGCAAAATCATCACTCCTGTAAAAAAGCCCTTAATGGGCACATAAGGAGGAAGTAAAATGGAAGGCCTCAATCTAAAGGTAGGAATGACAGGGTCGGCACAGATGCAAGTCACCGAAGAGTATCTTGCCACAAAATTTGTGACTAAGAGTGTGCATTCATTAGGTACACCAATGCTAATAAACTTGATGAGTGTTGCAGCATATAATGCGGTTAAAGATTACCTACCCGAAGGTTATATAACAGTTTCTACAATGGTTAATATAAGACACTTATCAGCAACTCCTTTAGGAATGATGGTTACAGCAAGGGCCGAGCTTACAGCAGTAGAAGGATTGAAGCTTACATTTAAGGTAGAAGCCTACGATGAAATAGAAAAGGTTGGAGAAGGAGTAGTCGAGAGATTTGTAGTAAACGTGGACAAGTTTAATAAGAAGATAGAAGAAAGAAAAAGGATATGACATGGATTCCTTCAAGCTTGTTTCTCCCTATGGGCTACGGGGAGATCAGGGACAGGCTGTTGAAAGATTGGTGGAGGGGTTAGCGAAGGGGTACAGATTTCAGACCCTCCTTGGTGTAACAGGTTCTGGAAAGACCTTTACAATGGCAAATGTGATAGCAAAGGTCAACAGACCTGCCCTTGTTGTCTCACACAACAAGATCCTTGCAGCACAATTATACAGCGAATTCCGTGGGTTTTTCCCGTCAAATGCAGTCAGGTATTTTATAAGCTATTACGATTATTACCAGCCGGAAGCGTACATTCCATCATCTGATATTTACATAGAAAAGGACTCTTCTATAAATGACGAGATAAACAGGCTAAGGCTTGCTACTACCAAGGCTTTATTGGAAAGGAGAGACGTAATAGTAGTGGCAAGTGTATCATGCATATACGGAATAGGTTCAAGAAAGAGTTACGAGAAGGTTGTATTTTGTCTTAGTGTAGGAGATGTTATCACCAGGAGGGAGCTTTTAATAAAGTTAGTAGACCTATATTACGATAGAAATGATGTAACAGTAGAACCGGGTAACTTCAGGGTAAAAGGTGATGTTATAGACTTATTTCCCCCTTATGAAGAAAACCTAACGCGCATAGAGATGTTTGGAGACGAGGTTGACAGAATATATACGGTAGATCCCGTTACAGGTAGACAATTAGAAGAAAAGAATAAGGTCTGCATCTATCCTGCAAAGCACTTTGTAACGGATAGAGACGTAGTAAAGAAAGCAATAAAGCAAATAGAAATAGAGTTAGAAGATAGATTGGAGTATTTTCGCTCCCAGAACAAGTTCTTAGAAGCAGAAAGACTTGAAACAAGAACCAGAAGAGACATAGAAATGCTACTTGAGATAGGGTATTGTGCAGGTATAGAAAACTATTCCAGATATTTAAGTGGGAGGGAACCTGGAGAACCGCCCGGAACATTGCTTGACTTCTTCCCAGAAGATTTTATAGTCTTTATAGACGAATCTCACATAACCATTCCTCAGCTAAATGGCATGTATAGGGGAGACCGGTCAAGAAAGCAGACACTCGTTGACTACGGATTCAGATTGCCATCTGCATTAGATAATAGGCCTTTAACGTTTGAAGAATTTCTGGAGTTTACTGGTCAGATAATATTCGTTTCTGCAACACCGGGGGACTACGAGTTGAAAGTCAGCTCCCAAGTAGTTGAACAGCTTATAAGACCTACGGGTGTAGTAGACCCAGAGATTGAAATACGTCCTGCAAAAACACAGGTAGATGACCTTCTTGATGAAATAAGAAGGGTTATAGACAGGAAAGAAAGGGTTCTTGTAACTACCCTTACAAAGAGGCTTGCAGAAAATCTCGCTGAGTATTTTGCAGAACTCGGAATAAAGGTTAGATATATGCATTCTGAGATAGACGCGTTAGAAAGGGCATCTATTCTGAAGTCTCTCCGCATGGGAGAGTTCGACGTCCTTGTAGGCATAAATCTACTTAGAGAAGGCCTTGACCTGCCAGAAGTAGGATTGGTTGCAATACTTGATGCAGACAAAACTGGTTTTTTAAGGAGTGCTCGGTCGTTAATACAAACTATGGGTAGAGCAGCAAGAAATGTTAGGGGAAAGGTCATTCTTTATGCAGATGAGATAACACCTGCAATAAGGGAAGCGAAGAGAGAAACAGACAGAAGGAGAAGAATTCAATTAGAATACAATAAGAAACATAACATAAAGCCGAAGAGTATAGTAAAGCCTATAAAAGACCTTATACCTGAAGTAAACATGCGTGGCGAGATGGAGGAAGCAGCAGAAATTTCCGGATTCTCGCTAAAAGAGTTGGAAAAGCTAATGTGGAAAGCCGTGGATAATCTTGACTTCGAGAAAGCAGCATTTATAAGGGATGAGATAAGCAGAAAATATGGACAAAATAATAGTAAAAGGCGCAAGAGAGCATAATCTAAAGAACATAAATGTAGAGATACCAAAGAACAGATTTGTTGTAATAACAGGGATATCTGGCTCAGG
>JAGHAJ010000083.1 GCA_021161545.1 Synergistota bacterium
CCTTTCCAAATGAAGACAATATATTATAGCCAGTCTCAAGGACATACACCTCTTCTCTGTAGCTCAACTCATCAAGCTTTTCATGCCTATAACCGTGAAGTGCTATCTCATGTCCATCCTGTACTATTTCAAAAACTCTATCTGGGTAGTTCTCCGCAACCCAACCCGGGATAAAAAAAGTTACCTTTAAGTTATACTTTTGTAAGAGGTTTAAGAGGCGCTCTAACCCCACATTAAGACCGAATTGCGCCTTTGATATCTTAACTAAGCTATGAGGATAGTAATACCTCTCTGCACTATCTGCATCAAAATCTACAGAAAGAAACACACGGATACTACTCATTAAGCCACTCCGCTAAATAGCCGTTCCTGAGGGTTATAAATACCTTTTCCCATACCTCCCTATCATATTATCCTCAACCACCATGTCCACCACTAAATCCGCAAATCTCTAACCTTGCCACCTTTAATGACAAGCTTCACAGCTATTCCCCTTTACACCCACTTACTCTACTCTTTATCAACCCTTCAACGTAGTTCAAGTGCTCCTTCATAGCGTCCATAGCCTTATCCTGATCATGCTCTCTTATAGCATCAAGTATCTTTTTGTGTTGCATGTTGAAGTTCTTCATGGTGCATACATCTGAAACCAAAGCTGTTCGTGTGTTCTTTATGTGGAAATCCATCGCCTCAGATATAGCCATCATAACATCATAAAGTACCCTGTTGCCACTTGCCTTAGCAATAGTATAATGGAAATTCCTATCCGCTTCTATGCAAGAGTCCTCATATCCTACTTTCTCATCCATGATTTTTATATAGTCTTCCATAAGCTTTATATCGTATTCTGTTGCCCTTTGAGAGGCAAGCCTTGCACAATCTACTTCAAGAACACGCCTGAGCTCTACAAGCTCTTCTACAATGTTGTCCTCGAGCATCAATACTAAAGAAAGAGGATGCAAAAGATTATTACCATTTGACTGTCTTATAAACGTCCCCTCTCCCGGCCTACTTTCGATAATACCTACCATCTCAAGGGCGCTAAATGCCTCTCTTATGGATGCCCGGCTGACATTCAGCTTTTGCTTTAACTCCCTTTCAGAAGGCAACCTGTCCCCTCTTTTCAACTCACCTCTGTATATCATCTCCTTTATTTGCCCAACTATACGCATGTATAAACGACGTTCCTCTATAGGACGAAAATCCATTACACACATCCCCCAAACTTAATATCTTTAAACATTCTACCATCAAGAAGAAGAAAGCTCAATACTCAATAGCCTCCTATCAGTTCTGCTTCTACTCCGTTTAGACACAACGGCCCAGATTCTACAAACGACATCAACATAATATCACAAAAGCCTTCCTATCCTTCTCACTTTTGGAAATCCAGGGTGAAATCTTGAATAGAATACCGCACAGGTAGCAGGCCCTGCACTTTTGCTCAACCACTCTCCCTCCACTTCGGGCACAAAGTTAAGTCCACTATTCTTTGCCAGAAGTTCCACCTCCTGTAATATACCCCTTGAACCGACAGGTATTACCTCACCAACTCCGTCAGTTTTCAGGAGTTCCATCAACTCATCAAAATCCATGGCATCTTGAATCCGCTGAATATACTCCTTTCCAACAAGTGGCATACCCAGAACATAAACCCCACAACCAGGAACAGCTCCACCCACCCTCAAACTCCTAGTAAAGCCCACAACGCTCACACCCACACCAGTCTGAAGGGTGCGAAAGTTCTTCTCTGTTGAAACAACCAACTTTACATCCTTAAATCTATATAGAAACTCCCTCACTCTATCTACCGCATCTCTCACATATTCAGGAGAGTTACAAAACGTTAAGCTTACACTCAAAGGATCTGCTCCCAAGGAGATATTTTCCATAATAGCCACCTTGAGTGTCTCAAGCGAGACAAGCTCTATATCTACACTCAAAACATCAAGCTGCAGACCACCTATACCTCCAGCAGAATCACACGTATGAACGATGTAGCCATCACCAAACTTAAGAATAGCAGCATCTCTAATCACGTTCACCCCTTCCTAAACGTGGTATCCCAGCCCTTTCAAAAGCAACAAACAGCTTATCATTCTCCTCCTTCTTTCTGATGGAAACCCTTATCATATCAGGCAATCCAAAAGAGCTACAATCCCTTACATGCACACCAAGGCCATCGAGCACCCTTTGAACCTTAGAAGCCTCCCCAACTTTAATAACACCGAAATTAGCATCTGTCTGCAATCCAAAGTCCAAAAACCTCTCTCTTTCCCTCCATATCAAGGGCAAACTCCATTCAAGAAACTTTCCATTATCCTCAAAGAGATATTTCAAAAACAGAAAACCAGACACACCTATGCCCCACGGTGCTCTATATCTCCTGAATAACTCACAATACTTATCAGACTTGACATAGCCCACTCTTATACCGGGCATACCGTAAGATTTGGTAAAGCTTCTTATCCTTATAGTCTTTGAAGTACCTATATCCTCGTAATCCTTAACAAAGTCCATAAAGGCCTCATCTATTATAACAACAGCTCCAACCTCCTCAAGCCTACTAATCCATTCACGAAATCCCGTCTGAATGACTTTACCAGTAGGGTTATTAGGATTAGAAAATATAACAACCACTTTTTTCCCATTTCTTACCAGCTTTTCTGCTGTTAAAAAAGCATTCTCAAGCCCATCTAACGACCACACCATGTGGACACCAGCAGAGCAAAACGATGCTACTCTTCTAAATTCCCCATAAGAAGGCATTGGTATTACTACATCTGCACCCTTCATAAGAGTAAAGCCCACTATCTGAAATGCCTCGGTCGCACCCGCCACTATTACAGTATCCTCTCCAAAACGTGCCCTAAACTCACTCTCTATCCATTCAACGTGATTGTACCTTACAGCCCTCTTTGCACATTCACCAAACAGATTATATCTCCACTCAGGCACATACGGATTGACAGAAATAGAAAAATCTATGACATCATCCCTACCTACACCACCATGAACTTCCACTGCACCACCCCCACCACCACGCAGAAAAATCCAACAATTATGCACACAGAATAGAGATACAATCTAAGCCCCCTCTCTATGTCAGCAATTGTCGGTTCTCTACCACTAAATCTATACACACCCTCCTTTTCAAACCACACCCCTAATACCCCACTAAAGGCACTCATCGGGTAGGCCGCATTTATCTTTACATGGGCATGTCTTTTAATGGAAGAAAATGCTCTTGAAGGCGAAAACAAAGAAAAAACCAAGGCCGTCAAACGGGAAGGTATAAAGTTTAACACATCATCCAGTCTCGCAGAGGATTTTCCAAACCATTCATACTTTTCAGTCCGATAGCCAACCATTGCATCGAGCGTATTAACCACTCTATACCCAACAGCCCCCGGCAGACCAAAGAGCAAGTAGAAGAAAAGCGGCGCTGTCACGGAATCTGACATATTTTCAGACAAGCTTTCAAGGGCAGCAGAAATAAGATGTGGGGTATCAAGGTTCGAAACATTTCTACTAACAAGGCGAGAAACTGCCATGCGAAGTTCCTTCAAGTCTTCCGTAACACACTTAGAGACATGCGTATAAAGTGCCCTTATAGAAAAAGTTGATTTCAATAGATATACCTGCAATGCAAAACCCAAGGCTCCATCCATCTGAGACAAGGTTATACTCAGATAAATCCACACACTCAAGTCAACCACAAGAAGCAGGAAACCAAGAGAGAATCTCAACAAGCAAGAATCAGAATTGATGTCAAACAGTTTCACAATTCTTCCCATCCACACAACAGGATGAAAAAGCACTGGCCATTCACCAAATATCAGGTCTACTCCAACGGCTGATAAAAGCACAAGCAAGTTTACCTTCCACAATATCAATTCACGATGCACCCCATTGCATACGCACAAGTGAGAATAAAGAGCTGAACGCTCATGTTTAGTGCACCTAATACATCACCTGTACATCCACCTATTTCCCGCTTGCTCAATACTGCCATAGCATATGCCAACGCCAAAGAAAAAGAAAAAGAGCAGATATAAAGCCCAAACACTGACAAAAGAGGAATAGTAGAAAGCAGGGCATAGATTGTATTCCTTCCATCATAGGGATAAAGTGTTCTTCCAAGTCCCACACCCTTGGCAGGAGTAGAAAACGTCAGCAGAAAACACATAGAAACTCTCCCAAAAACAGCAGAGTAAAACATCACATACGGCTGAACGCGAAAAAAGGCGTAAAGATATACCATGATGAACAAGACACCAAATAGCAAAGCTGAAGGTCCTACATTACCCATAGACATTATCTGTAACTTCTTATGTGGCTCTTTCTGGCTGAGAAAACCATCCAGTGTATCAAGAAGCCCATCAAAGTGGAATGCATCAAATAACCAGAACCCCATCGCAACTACGAAAATCTGTCCTAACCAAGAGGGAAAAAGCAGTTTCATCAAAAAGTAAAATAAACCTACCACATAACCAACAGCTCCAAAATATGCAGGAATCCTCTTTACATCTCCACTCCCCCTAACGGGTATCCTACTTAAAAAAGCCAGGGAAAAGAGAAATTCATTTATGATGCCATACATCCTGCCATACCTCTATAGAATACAAAAGGTCATCGAGGTCAAAGACCTCAAAGTTAACAAGCACATCATCTCTCACAAAATCCATCGCAACAGAAGCCGCATCTTCATCAAGTCTCACATGGTCTTTCCCTTCCCTTACACCCATGAGATGAACTTCCACTATGTTCTCTACAAGATTTGCTGGGAACTTCATTCCGAGAATGTGATGTCCAACATCGAAAACCATCCTATCATAAGCATCTATTCTATATTTAAGATTCTCAATTGAAACTTTACTACCCCAGCTGATAGACTTCCAGCCATCCATAGGGTGAAGGACATAATTCAAGACAGGAAAACTAATCCCTTCGAAGAAGTCAAGTGCCCTTTTCGCATCAAAAATGCTATTCGTAGGGAGGTGCACAGTATAAGCAAGATCAAGCTCAAGGAGCTTATCGCTCTCTTTATATATAAGCTTTCTCACATCTTCACTCCAATCATAAACAAGCAGTTCCACAAAATCCACAATTCCATGCAGGAGCTTTGCATTATCCAGATATGTTCCAGGTATCACCCAAGAAGTAGAGCCAATCATTTTATCCTCATCGGTATACCGGAAACTATAAAATAAGCCTCATCTGCAACCTCAGCAAGTTTTATATTCAGCCTTCCCAACTCTTCTACATATTGCCTCGTATCTGCATCAGCAGGTACAACTCCCATGCCCACCTCATTTGTAACGATTATCTCATTACCATTAAGAGAAGATAAAAAATCAGCAATAGCCTGCCTTACATCTATTTTCCTATACATAATATTAGCTAACCATGTAGTCACACACTCAAATACACATACATCATAGGAAGCTGTTTCCCTCAAAATAGCAGTAACATTAACAGGTTCCTCAAATGTGTCAAACAGTCCCGCTCTTTCCCTTTTGTGCACCTCTATTCTATTTTGCATCTCCTCATCTATTGGTTCTGCAGTTGCTATAAACGCCCTACTTTTACCCAGTCTCAGGGCCAGTTGCAAAGCGAAAGAGCTCTTACCTGAACGCTCACCTCCAGTTATAAGCACCATAAAACCACCCCAGAAGAACTATTGTAATAGAATTTTAACACCACCCCCAAAATAATTCAAAGTGGTATATTGACATATGCCTCTTGCAGGACTATAATGGTTACCAGTTAGGTCACTATTAAAAGAGGTGGTATAAATTGATAGGAGACAAGGTATACTTAGACCATTACAGGACAACACCTGTTCATGAAGAAGTATATCAAAGAATGCAACCGTATTTCAAGGAGAAATTCTGGTTGCCTGCACCATTTGTATCTACAGGAACAGAGATAGGAGAGATGATAGAGGAGGCAAAGGGAGAAATATTAAAGTCTTTCAACCTGAAAAGAGGAGAAATATTATTTACCCCTGGTGGAACATATGCCAACAACATGGTTATACATGGAGTATTAAGAGATGCTGAACCCGAGTCAACAAGAATAATAACATCAGAAGTGTGCCATATATCTATCTTGAACACATATATGTATTATAAGAAGAAAGGCATAGACGTGGTATTCTTAAAAGTGGATAATGAAGGCTATATAGACATAGAGGAGTTAAAAAGTCAGCTTACCCCACATACAAAGCTTGTTTCGATAACACATGTAAATCACACGATTGGAACGATACAGCCTGTAGAAGAAATCATCAAGACAGTAAAGGAGTACAACGAGAATATAGCTATACTGTTAGATAGTGCTACCGCCATAAATTCTATACCTATAGACCTCTCAAGGCTCAACGTCGATTTTCTGACTGCAAGTGGCCATAAGATATACGGACCAAAGGGCATAGGCATCATAGTAGCAAGAGACACAAAGAAGTTGAAACCGATTATTTTTGGAAACGTAGATACATCTCCGTATACACCAGGAGCTGACAATATCCCCGGTATAGTTGGGATAAAAGAGGCAATCAAACTTGCCACAGTGAGGAGAGAAGAATATGTGAAACATACGTCAGAGCTACAGAAGTACCTGGCAGAAAGAATGGAAAAGGAGATACCAGACATTGTCCTTAACGGCCCACCAGTGGGAGAGCGAGCAGTGGACAATATAAACTACTCCATAAGGTACGTAGAAGGCGAATCAGTAACACTGTTCTTAGACTTCGAAAATATTGTAGTAGCAACAGGTTCTGCGTGTGCATCCAGCAATCTAAAGGTAAACTATGTCCTGAGTGCCATCGGAAGAGAACATGAACTCGCACATGGTTCTCTAAGGATTACATTGGGATGGGACAACAGCAAAGACGAAATAGATACATTTGTGGAAACTCTAAAACCCATAGTAGAAAGACTGAGGAGTCAAAGCACCCTCACAAGAACACAGGAGGTGTAAGAAAATGGCTATAGTGAAGTATACGGAAAAAGTAATAGAACACTTTAAAAACCCAAGGAATGTTGGAGAAATAGAAAATCCAGATGGAGCTGCCACAGTAGGTAGTCCCGCATGCGGAGACCAGGTGTCAGTATTTCTGAAGGTAAATAATGACAGGATCGAAGATATAAAATTTCTATCGTATGGATGTGCATCCAACATAGCAACAGGTTCAATAGTAACCGAGATGGCAAAGGGAAAGAGTATAGAGGAAGCAAAAAAGCTCACATGGAAGCAAGCAATGGAAGAACTTGGTGGGCTCCCTCCCATAAAGTTCCACTGCTCAGTTCTCGCAGTAGATGGTCTCAGGGCTGCAATCAAAGACTACGAAGAAAGAAAACTCGGTAAGAAATATGAGGAAAGCGTAAACGAAGAGTACATACTTGAAAAACTAAAAGAGATTATATACCCTAAAACTGGAAACAACATAGTAGATGCCCAATTAATAAGATACATGAAATTCGAAGATGGAAAGCTAACAATCGAGATGTCATTTGAGGAAACAGATGAATTCAAGCAAAACGTGCTGGAAGAGATCAAAGAGCACATTTCAGAAATAAAGGAAGTAAAAGAAATAGACATAAAGGTGATGGAATACTAACCATGTTCTTCTTAAGAACAACGAAATATGCAATAAGGTCTCTGGTATATATAACAGTGAAGGGAAAGACCACATCTCTACAAGAATTATCAAGGGAACTTGAGATTCCATTCGACTACCTTAAGAAAGTATTAATAAAACTGCAAAAAGCCGGGATACTACGTAGTATAAAAGGAAAGGCTGGGGGGTATTACCTTGCTAAACCCCCAGCCTCCATCACTATTGCAGAAGTGATAAAAATATTCGAAAGTGTGGGATTTGAGGAATGTAACTTTTCATATTGTGAAGAAAAGTGCATGGCATATAAGGGCATGATGCTATTAGAGAAAAGGCTTATGGAAGTACTCAATAGCATCACCTTAGCCGACTTTCAGAAAAGGAGGGAGAAATTAAATGAGGGTA
>JAGHAJ010000199.1 GCA_021161545.1 Synergistota bacterium
ACGCAAACCCATTCTGGGCAGAAGTACTAAGGGGTATAGAATCCGCTGCAAAGTCCCATGGATATCATGTAATACTGGTTAACACCAGTCGGGAGTATCAAAATGAGGTAGAGGGTATACAAATGCTTCTAGAAAGAAGGGTTGACGGTTTACTAATAGCCCCCAATCAGGAGAGATATGACGACATATACGAGCTAATGGAGATGGAAGATTTTCCATTCGTGATAATGGGCAGACACATAAAGGAATTTGAAAAGCTTGGCATACCTATGATTTACAGTAATGAGATTAAAGGTGGATACATGGCTACACGTTACCTTATAGAAAGGGGATGCAAAAGGATTGCGTTTATAGGTGCACAGCCCTATAACACAGCATCTATTGAAAGGTGCAAGGGATACAAAAAAGCACTTAAGGAAGCCGGTATCAAGGTAGAAAGGGCATTGATAAAAACAGGGGGGATAGAGATAGAAGGAGGATACAACTCCATAATGAGCCTTATAAAAAGAAATAAAGAGTTTGATGGTGTGTTTGCATACAACGACCTGATGGCGTTCGGAGTGCTAAAAGCTCTAAGGGAAGCTGGTTTGAAAGTGCCAAGAGATGTAAGAGTTATCGGATACGACGATATTCCGTATGCATCTATTGTTACCCCTCCACTACCAACCATAAGAATAAGGAAGCGGGAAATGGGAGAAAAGGCATTCAAGATACTCATAAACAAAGAAAGAAAACAGGAAGTCTTGGACATAGAGCTTATAGCAAGGGAGATGCAGGATGAGGACATATAAAGGTTACATAATGTTTCTGATAGCATTTGGAATTATAGCCTTATTTATATTCTTCCCATTGGGTATAGGAGTTAAACTATCATTTACAGACAAAAATTTGCTCTTTCAAACAGAGCAGTTCATTGGACTCAAAAACTACATTAACCTCATGCACGATAGAGACTTCTGGATTGCATTCTACCACTCTGGTATACTTGTCGCCGTAGTGATAGTTTTAGAATACATCTTCGGCATACTACTTGCTTTAGTCCTAAAACAAGAGATAAAAGGCATACATTTCTTCAGAAGTATTGTGATGGTAACATGGGTCATACCTATCGTGGCAACCACGATAATGTGGCAATTCATGTCGCAACCCCACTACGGTTTTATAAACATGGTTCTAAATGCCATAGGATTACACCAGTTCGATACATACTTCTTCGGAGATATGAGGTTTGCTTTCCCCATGGTGGTGATACTTCACCTGTGGAGGAATGTGCCATTCTTCGGGATAGCATTCCTGGCAGCAATGCAGGGCATACCATCGGAATTGTACGAAGCTGCAAAGATAGATGGGGCAAGCAAGTGGCAAGAGTTTAGATACATAACGCTACCCGGCATAAGATACACTGCAGCCATAATGATTACCATTCATGTGATATGGACATTCAACAACTTCAGCATGGTCTACCTCTCCACGGGAGGAGGCCCTATAAATGCAACAGATGTGCTACCTACTTTCCTTTACAGAAAGGTGTGGAGCGAATTCTTCCTGGGATATGGGTCAAGTGTTGGAGTGGTTATGTTAGGGGTATTATTTGCTTTCTTCTTGTTGTTTAACAAATTCTATGCCAAGGGGATGCGGTAAATGAAAGGTTATAGAACAAAAAACAGCTTTAAAGCCTACATACCATTGATATTGTTTTTCTCCTTCTTCTTAATACCAATGTTATGGATACTTTATGCATCTTTTAAAACAGGTTCAAGTATAACAAACCTCAAACTGTTCTCTCTTGAAGGTTTCACCATGAAAAACTACAAGGAGGTCCTTGGCAGAGGCGACTTTCTGCTGTATTCGTTTAATTCCCTTATAATAGCTTTGAGTGTAACTCTCATCTCTCTGGTCATAGGAGTAATAGGTGGTTACTCTCTAAGCAGATACAACATAAAACTCAAAAATGTATGGATATCAACGATATTTGTAGCACAGATGTTTCCCGGAGTCTTGCTTATAATACCTCTATACAACCTGATGCTAAACTATCACATGGTGGACTCTATAATAGGTATAATACTTGCTCAAAGTACACTCACTCTCCCCTTCTCTGTATGGCTTCTCAAAGGTTTCTTTGACAGCATACCTCGTTCGTTGGATGAAGCTGCTATGCTCGATGGCTGCGGTGTGCTCAGGACCATATGGAGTATCATCTTACCTGTATCCATACCCGGTATCGCAATAGCAGCATTCTACTCCTTTGTAGTATCGTGGGGCAACTATCTTATGGCATCCGTATTGGTGCAAAGCAATTCAACTGCTACTCTTCCCATAGCACTTTACAGATTAGCATCAAGCTTGACCCTTCAATGGGGAAATGTAGCCGCAGCAACAGTCTTAATAACCCTGCCAACCATTGTCCTGTTTGCCGTATTTCAGAAGTGGCTCGTAAGTGGTTTACTCGGAGGTGCTGTAAAGCAGTAGTGTAGTAAAGAAATGGGTGGATTGCCTAAATTTAACACAAGGAGGTAAAGTTATGAGAAAAGGTTTAGTGGTAATGTTAGTAGCCCTGGTTGCATTAGCAACATTCTCTCTCCCTACATATGCTACACCTACAAAACTCACATTCTGGAACATGCCATTCACAACCGGGGAAGTTCTGTCTGACTATGTCAAGTGGTGGCAGAAAGAGGTCAAAAAAGCACTACCAGACGTGGAAGTTTCAAAGTACTACGGTCCAGGACAGTATGATGCAATAATGAAGTCCTTCGTCGTTCAGGCTCGCACTGGCAAGCCTGATGTCGTAGAAGGTCTGACAGAGCAGCTCGCAGTATATGTGAAAATGGGATTAATAGCTGACCTGACCAAATACTTTAACAGCTGGAAAGAAAAAGACAAATTCCTGCCAAATGCCATAGCTGCATGCACCGTGAACGGTAAGCTCTACGGAATACCTTACAACATAAACGTAAGGGGCATGCTCTACAGAAAGGATATATTCAAGAAGTATCACCTCAGTGTCCCAAAGACATGGAAAGAGTTAATAAAAACGGCTGCTTTGATCACAAGACTCACAAATGGCAAGATACACGGATTTGACTTCTGTAGTGCAGTAAATGAACCAAGGGCATTCCAAGAGTTTATCTCATGGTTTGACCAGATAAACAACAAGAAGCAGATGTTCGTGTACAAGGGTGGAAAGTGGAAACTCAATGCAAAAGTCAGCCAATTCGAAAAGATATTCAAGCTTTACTACGACCTTACTTTCTACAAAGCACCTTACTCTGCATTTGATCCAAACAATAGAGGTGGAGCATGGCAGCAGGAAGACCTTGGATACGTAGCAGGAAAGTATGCTATGGTCCCAATGGGTCCGTGGATCTGGGGTCACAGAAACGACAACAAGGTGGCAAAAGCCATACTTGAAGAAAAGACAGGTGTTACATCTCTCCCAATACCAGAAGGTGGTGTAAAGGCTGCATACCTCGAGGTCAAACCTATTATGCTCAACAAGTACAGCAAACACCCGGCCAAGGCATGGGAGCTCATCAAGTTCATAACATCTAAAACTGCAATGGGTAAGTGGGATGCTGCAGAAGGTGTCCTTCCACCAAGAAAAGACACACTTGCTATGCCAGAATTCCAGAACTGGTGGGCAAAGGCATGGGGAGAAAGGCTACCTGAAGGTGTAGGACTTGCACCTATCAATTGGGCACCCGTCGAGTACGCCATCCTTACCGCCCTTAACACCGTCATCTACAAGGTCAATACCCCACATGAAGCCGCAGTATGGCTGCACAACAAGCTAAGTGGCATGGCTGATAAAGGGATTCTCGGGAAATAGTTAAATAAGGTGTAAAGGCAATCCACCCATTCATAAATACATTCATAAATATTAGGAGGGAATAAAGTTTGAAAGTTCTTGATGAAGGCATAAAGACAGGAGAATTAAAAAAGGAGATAGACGAGTTCGAAGCACTTGCAATAATTTCAAAAGGAGATACCGGTTACAAGCTAAACTTCGAGGTAAAAAATCTCTCAAGCAAACCTGAATTCATAGACATTGTAGCTGTTGGAGAAATACCCATAACAGATAGATTATTCGTAAATAACTTCCAATCGTGGGGACCGTGCAAGCTTATAAGCAAAGATACTGTACCAAAATGTGTTCCAAGAAACGCGCTGTTAACCAGATATCCAATATCACCCATTCCATGGGAACTCGATGCTGGTATCACCTCAGATTACTTCATATCAACTGAAGAAGCCTTTGCAGGATTTTTATCATCAAAGACTGCCCATCCATACTTTTCAATACAAGACAAAAGTATAATTGTAAAACTATATATAGGAAAGACACTCCAGCCACAAGA
>JAGHAJ010000169.1 GCA_021161545.1 Synergistota bacterium
TAAAAAAAAGATGAGAGGCTGCAACCTCTCTCACCACACAAACAGGATTATCTCTCTTCACAGCAGATACACCATACTCTTTGCTCGTGGCAGCTGGGTTCTTACTCAATACCACAATCTCTATGTCTTCACACTCAGATTTCAGCAAAGCAATCAAAGACTGCAATATTGCCTCATCGCCTATGTTACCAAAACCATAATATCCAGAAATCACCACTCTCATTTTTTGCTCTTATAAGAGGGAAGTTCCATGGGCAGTTTCATAATCTGAACAACAGCCCTTATCCCCTTATAGGCAAGCACTATAATCACCACTTCAACCAGTCCAACCCACACACCATTCAATGTCCTGATTATAGAGTATGCAACCGGTGTATGAATATGGCAGAATGTATTGATAACAGAAATAGAAGCAACACCAGCTATCATCGCAAACCACGGCTCATATCTCTTATAACCAATGGATGAAAGAATAAACAGCACGGCTAATGCAGGATACCCCACCGCTATCTCTTTAAATCTCGGCCTTGCCCACAAGAGGCTTTCAAGCACATCTCTAAGGTGCTCCTCTTCATGTGTAACAGGAACGACAGAGAAATTTCCGCTTCTCAAAACATATATCCCCATAGCTCCAAAGAGTATTAAGAGACCAATAAATTCTTGAATGTAAAGGGGCCTATCCCAGAAATCCTTTATCCCATTCCAGCTATGCTTTCTGAGGTAATAATACAAAAGTATGCCCATCAAAGGAAAGACATATGCAACCTTCACTCCTCTAAACTCAAATATCTTAAGCATAAACGCTGTTTGGCCAAGAATAGCTGCAACGAAGATACCACCAACAAGAGAAATACCAACAACTTTTAGCAGAGCAACAACGACTCCCTTTACCGAAAGCTCTCTGTTACCATCTATATCCTGTGCTATCATAGCTATTGACAGGAACGGGAACACAACAGCTGCAAGTAAAGCAGAAAACTGTTCTGCAAACACAAATCCCTTCTGAAAGAAGAAATTAACCTGTACCAGAGCAAACAGCACCAAGAATATCCATCTATGTTTGTCGCTTAAAGGGAAGAAAAACTCGTACACCAGTGTCATAGCAGCAGCTATGCCAAGCACTATAACAAGCACAAAGTATGGCATATTCCACCACACAGGCAAAGGCTTAGGCTCACCTATAGTAAAGCCTGCCCTCCTGACAGCTTGAAACACTTTCTTGAAGTAATCGATATTCATAGAAATCGGTGCCGGATCCGGGATGAGAAAAGGACGGATATAAAGTATTCTCATATCTCTTTCCTTTACTGCTCTGAGATATCGAGCAACTGCCTTAGAGACTGTCATATCCAACATTTCATCAGAAGATATACTATGAACGCGAAAGACATCCGGCACCATATACATGGCGAGTTTCTTTTCCCCAAGCTGGTTAGAAAACTCCACTTCTCCAAAGTAGAGATGTTCGGACTTCATCATTTTTGCAACATCTTCCAGATGAACAGGATAACCAAGCACTTCTATGCCACCAAAAACCACTATACGCGAGACATTCTTTGAGGCAATAAACTTCAAAACCTCCCCATACCACGAAGCTGAAGCATTCTGCCTATTCACAGGCCTAAGTATCACTTTATACCCAAGAGCCAACACACTCTCTATATCAGAATCACAAAAACCAGCAGGAAATGTCAACATATCTTCCTCATCCGAAGGCACTGCTACAACAACATAATTTCTGTATCGAAAAGTCTTCATCTCAGGGGACTTCCATACAGCACTTAGATTAGACTTTATCCTGCTCACTAACCGTCTGTCTTTCTCTGGTATGGCCATACAGGTATAATATGGAGGAATGGAAACCTTTTCATTTTCGAAGAACGAAAACTCTCTACCACTAAAAAGGGCAATCCTACCATCCTGAACCAGAGAGCCTACAGTATCCATACTAACACCTACCATGTTTATACCGGAATCTTTTACCTCTTTTAACAGGTATCTGAGAGAGACTCCGTTTCTCCTTGCAAGTAGCTTGAGGTCAGAAAGGTCTACCGCAAGAGCTACAACCCTATTAGCCCTCTCTACTTCATATCGATGATATACAAGATAACCTGAAACAACAAGAGCAGCAAGAATAAGCATATACAAAAACCTCTTCTTCATTTATACATTACCCCTTTTCATAAAATCAAGAATATCAATCCCAGCTTTCTGGAAAAGCATACGTAGCCTAAAAACAGGTAGCCCAACTACATTAAAATAACAGCCTTCTATCTTCTTTATAAACAAAGAACCATAACCCTGAATAGCATAACCACCCGCTTTACCTATCGGTTCATCTGTAGAAAGGTAAAAATTTATGTCCCTATCACTCATATTGCAGAACCACACCTTTGTAGACTCCACAGCAGTAAAAATCCTACCATCATTGTAAAGAGCCAATCCTGTGATAACACTGTGCTCCCTTCCAGAAAGTAGCTTCAGCATCCTCTCAGCATCCGTCATATCTGTCGGCTTACCCAAGGCAACATCGTCCATTACAACAACTGTGTCTGCTGCTAAGATTACCCTTTCACCCACAATATCCTTAACAGATACAACTTTTTCACTTGCTATCCTTACCACTGCCCCATCGTAAGGAGCACATAATAGCCTTTCTTCAATTATATCTGGAGCCACCACATCAAATAAGATACCAAGAGAAGAAAGTATTTCCTGCCTTCTGGGAGAAGAAGAGGCAAGAATTAATCTCATCTCCTACTCCTTGGACTAACAGACA
>JAGHAJ010000132.1 GCA_021161545.1 Synergistota bacterium
GTTTGATAGAGGTGTTTCTGCTTGAAGATACACGAGTTGGACAAAGATGTTGTGGATAAGATTGCAGCTGGAGAAGTTGTTGAAGGTCCTTACTCTGTTGTGAGGGAACTGGTTGAGAATTCCATAGATGCGGGTTCTGATAAAATAGTTGTTAGGATATACTCTGGTGGAAAGGAACGTATAGTGGTATCTGATAATGGAGATGGTATCCAGAAGGAGGACTTGCCACTTGCTGTGAGAAGGGATGCCACCAGTAAACTTCGTACGATAGATGATTTGTATACCAGTAGGTTGCTGGGTTTCAGAGGAGAAGCACTTGCGAGTATTGGTACTGTTTCTCACCTTGAATTGTGTTCTTTCTGTGAGGGAGAGGCTTATAAAATAGTGGTTGAGTTTGGTAAAATAGTGGAAGTCAAGCCCTGCTCTTTGGATAGAGGTACTGTTGTAGTGGTAGAAAGTCTTTTTTCCAACTTGCCAGCAAGAATGAAGTTTTTGAAATCTGCTCAGTCTGAAGGGAAGAAGGTTGCTTCTGTAATGGCGTCTTACATACTTGGTTTTCCTTCTATATCTTTTGATTTTTGGTCAGACGATAGGAGGGTTTATAGCAGCAATAAGGATACAGATATGTATGACACGTGGGTGTCTGTTTTTGGAAAGAATGTAGCTGATAAGCTTGAACTCATAGAGCGGCAAGAGTATGAGAGAAGGATTATGGCTGTTGTATCTTCTCCTTATTTGGAGAGACATAGGCCCTATGCCTCTTTTATGGTTAATGGGCACCCCGTCAGAAGTGGCTTACTGGGAAAAGCCTTGAGTGATGCTTATACTGGATACCTTCCACCTGGGTGGGCTTTTGTATCGTTTGTCAGGGTAGATGTGCCGCCTTCTGAGCTTGATTTTAATGTTCATCCTGCTAAATGGGAGATCAGATTCAAGAATGAGTCTGCTGTGTACAGGTTTGTCTATGGTGTGGTTCGTGATGCGTTAAGTAAAATGGTTCTCCCTGAAGGTATAGTTGTGAATAAGGATTTGGAAGTGAAGAAGGATACCTATGTGAAACGCGATATGGAGTATGCAGGTGAGTATGCTCCGAAAGGATGGGAGGTTAAGGAGTCCATTTCTCTGTTTGGTTTGGATGCTGAAAGGGAGTTTAGAGTCCTGGGACAGATATGGAATACATACATATTGGTGGAAAAGGGTGACTACTTTTACATAGTAGACCAGCATGTGGCTTCCGAAAAGATCATATTTGAGAAGCTACTTTTGTCAATTGAGAGTGGGAGAGTAGATAGACAGAGATTGATGTTTCCAAAGGTAGTGGATGCGAGATTGGACCCTGAGTATAGGGAAATGTTGGAAAAGTGTGGTTTTGAGATAGAAGATTTTGGTGAGAATCGTTTTATCATAAGGGCAGTGCCTTCTGTTATACAGGCCTATAGGGATGTACCTATTGATGCTCTGGTAAAAGAAGCAATGGCAGGAACTACAGATGTGAACACCTCTCCTTTGCATGCTTTGATTTCTTCTATTGCTTGTAGGTCTGCAATAAAAGCTGGTAAAGAACTCTCATTACAAGAACAGGAAGCTTTACTAAAGAAGTTGTTTGCTCTGGAAGATTTTCTTTTCTGTCCGCATGGAAGGCCTATTATCCTTGAGTTTAAGAGGGATAGAATTGAGGAGATGTTTAAAAGAAAATGAAGGGTAAGGTCATAATACTTACTGGGCCTACGGCTGTTGGTAAGACCGATATTGCAATAGAGGTAGCAGAGAGGTTGGATACAGAAATTGTATCTGCTGATTCACGGCAGATTTACAGATACATGGATATAGGAACTGCAAAGCCGACTCCCGAGCAGCGTAGTAGGGTATTTCACCATCTTATAGATATAGTCTATCCTGATGAGTACTATACAGTTGCAGATTATAAGAGAGATGCTTATTCTGTGGTAGATGCACTTTTGCGGAAGGGGAAAGTGCCTTTTATAGTAGGAGGTAGTGTTCTTTATATCATGGTATTTCTTAGAGGGTGGCCGTTTGATGGGGTTGGTAGTAATCATCATCTAAGAAGGGAACTTGATAGAGAATTAGAAAGGCATGGTAAATTCTATCTTTACGAAAGGTTAAAAGAGGTTGACCCAGATACGGCGAGCAGACTTCACCCTGAAGATGTGTATAGAGTTAAGAGAGCACTGGAGGTATTTCTGATTTCAGGAAAGAGCATAAGGGAGTGGCAAAAGGATACCCATCAGGCTTATAAGGATATTCTCTGCCTGGGGTTGGCGATGGATAGAGAGAGGCTTTACAGAAGGATAAATGCGAGAGTAGATAAGATGTTTTGCAATGGTTTTGTAGATGAGGTAAAATATCTTCTGGATAGCGGTTATTCAACAGAATTGCCCTCTATGAAGGGAATAGGGTACAAGGAGGTCTGCGATTATCTTAGTGGTAAGATAGATTTGCAGAGAACCAAGGCTTTGATGAAGCAGAGGACAAGAAATTTTGCTAAGAGACAATTTACGTGGTTTAGGCAGATTACTGGAATTGTGTGGTATAATCTTTCTGGTGGGGATAAAGTCGATATTATAAGGGATATGCTAAGGAATGTGCGGGCGTTTCGGGAAAGTTAAGTTATTATACCTTTTAAGAGGTGGATGTTATTAGCAAAGAAGGAAGGATACGTAGCTATATCGATATTGCATTGGATAAAGGTGCTTATGAAGTAGTGGAAATAGGTACGAGGGATATCTTAAGGGAACCGAGGACATATCTTGTATGTATGCGTTGCCCCTACCGGGGGTGGGTATGTCCTCCTAATATTTTGAAACCATGGGAGTTTTATGCCATATTGGACAGGTATACCCTTCATCTCCTTATTCATGCCCCTTCTGATAGGGTATCACATGAGTCTGCGCTTGCCGTTGAGAAGCAGGCACAAGAGGATGGATTTTATTTTGCGTATGCATTAGGTAACTGTCATTATCTCTGTGATTACCATTGTAAATACTTGGATGGTGATGAGTGTCCTTATCCAGAAATGGCGAGACCGTCTATGCAATCCGTGGGAATAGATGTCGTAAGGACTGTGCATGCACTTGGTTTACCACTTGAGATAGGCACGCAGAAGGATTGGTATTCCTTGGTTATGTTAGAGTAAAATGTTTAATATAAGAGTAGCTGAAAGTGCTGGATTTTGCTTTGGTGTGAAGCGGGCCATAAATATTGTTGAGAGGGAGTTGAAGAGGAGCAAACTGGTTTATACTTTTGGTGAAATTATTCATAATAGGTTTGAGGTTGATCGGCTTGCTTCTATGGGTGTGCAAGTGGTGAATAGGGTTGATGATATCAAAAAAGGCGATGTAGTTGTAATAAGGGCACATGGTATACCTTTCACAGAGGAACGGCAATTGAAGATGAAAGGAGCAAGGGTCGTTGATGCTACATGTCCGCTGGTGAAGGATGTACAGCAGAGAGCAAGAATGCTCAGAGATGAAGGGTATCAGGTAGTGGTATTTGGTAATCGGGAGCACCCAGAGGTAAAGGCGATAGTGGACTATAGCTACGGTTCTGCTATTGTGGTGGCGGGATTAGAGGATGTTGGCGTGCTTGGTGAGTTTGATAAATTGGGTTTCATTTCCCAAACGACCAAGCCCATGAATGACTTTATAAGTTTAATCCCCATGGTATTTCAACATACCAAGGAGTTGAGAGTGTTTAATACTGTGTGTCCTGCTACGTTTCAGAGGCAGGATGAAGCCAGGAAACTGGCTAAGTGGGCAGATGTGATGATAGTTGTTGGAGGATATAATAGTTCCAACACTACAAATTTAGCACTTATATGTAAGGAGGTGCTTTCGAATACTTATCATGTAGAATCTGAAAGTGATATTGATAGGAGGTGGTTTTTAGAGGTTAGTAAGGTGGGGGTTACTGCTGGTGCATCGACGCCACAGTGGATGATTAATAGGGTAGTTAAGTTTCTCTTGGATATAGGGGGGAAGATGGGGAATGGATAATTTTGATGTTAAGCATATTCGTAAAGGAGAAGTAGTGGAAGGTAAAGTAATAGAGGCTCAAGATGGTGGATTTTTAGTGGATATTGGTTATAAGGTTGAGGGCTTCATACCTTCTAATGAGGCAGGTGATGGCTTGAAGGAAGGTGATGTGATTAGAGCTGAAGTTTTAAAGGTATACGAGGATGACGAGAAACCCGTGCTTCTGTCTAAAAAGAGGGCTGATAAGAAGAAGGCATTGGAAGATATTGAACGTGCTTATAAAGAATGCAGCACTGTTATGGTGAAAGGTGTAAAAAGCGTTAAAGGAGGGTTACTCGTTGACATTTCAGGTGTGGAAGGCTTTGTTCCGTATTCACACTTAGAGTTGGAGGGCAAGAAACCCCGTGTGAGTGAGTTTATAGGAAAGGAATTTAGTGTTAAGGTGAAGGAGTTTAAAAATAAGGGACGTAAACTTGTTATGTCGAGGAAAGAGGCGTTAGAAGAGGAACTGCAACAGGCGAAGGAGAGGTTCTTCTCTACAATTGAAGAAGGTGCTATAATAGAAGGGAAGGTCTCTGGTGTGACTGATTTTGGAGTGTTTTTGGACCTTGGAGCAATCGAGGGGTTGGTGCATATCTCCGAGGCATCTTGGCGTAAAGATCCGGATCTCCATAAGCTCTTTAAGAAAGGACAGGTAGTTAAGGCAAAGGTTATAAGGCTCAGTCCGGGGGAGGGAAGGGTTAGACTCAGTATCAAACAGCTTATACCAGACCCGTGGAATGATGTGGGAGAGCGCTTTAAGGTAGGGGAAATTGTAGAAGGTGAAGTAACGAAGATAAAGAATTTTGGTGCGTTTGTTGCCGTTGATGAAAATATAGAAGGACTCATTCACATAAAAGATATAAGTTGGGAAAGGGTAGATAATATCCACGATGTTTTGAAAGAGGGGGAAAAAATAAAGGTAAAGATATTGGAGGTCAATCCTGCAGAAAAGAGGCTGTATTTAGGTAGGAAACAGGTAAACGATCCCTGGAATAATGTAGAGGAGGAGTTTAAGAAAGGCGAAATAGTGGAAGGAAGGGTTTCGCGGATAGAGAAATTTGGAGCTTTTGTGGAGTTGAAGAAAGGTGTAGAAGGACTTGTGCATATATCTAACATAAGCAGAGAGCATATTCAGACACCATCAGAGAAGGTAAAGGTAGGAGATATGGTTAAGGTAAAGATACTGGATGTTGATGGAAGTAGTAGAAAGATACGCCTTAGCATTAAGGATGCGGAGGAAAAGTCAGAAAGGGTTACCAGAGATGAGAATGCGAAGATGAAATTAGGTGATGAAGAGCCCTCTTTTACTGTAGGGGACCGATATAAGGAAATCCTTTCGAATATAAGGTGATGAGACTTGGTCAGAGATATAAAGATTTTAGGAAGCAAGGTCCTCCGAGGGATTTCTGAGAAAGTGGAAGAAGTTGGAGATGAAGAGTTAGAGCTCATACAGGATATGATAGATACGATGAGGGTAAACAATGGGGTGGGTTTGGCTGCCCCGCAGATTGGTGTGTTGAAAAGGATAGTAGTAGTTGAGTTTGAGGATAGACTATTTACCATGATAAATCCCGAAATATTGGAATACTTTGGAGATAAACTTGCGGATAAGGAAGGGTGTTTGAGTGTACCTACTATATTTGAAAATGTTTCCAGGGATGAAGGGGTAGTTGTGAGCTGGGTTGATAGGGATGGCAAAGAGCATGTGATAAAAGCTCGAGGGTTCCTTGCA
>JAGHAJ010000030.1 GCA_021161545.1 Synergistota bacterium
AGATAGCACTACTTTCTTCTCCACTCTTATACTTACATCGTTAATGGGAATAAACCAATACCTACAAGACTTCCCCATATACATATTTAGTTTCTTTACAAAGTAACCATTTTTTATACCCTGAAAGTTAAGCGGCTGACCAGCGTCAAACTGCTGCCATCTCTCTTCAATTGCCCATATCCCCTCTTTGCTTACTCTATAGGTATCTATAACTTTTGTAAGAGATACACTATGCGTGTATGAAATCTGAACCTTCAATGGGTGGAGGAGGAGGCACCTTACAACCCCCTCCCTGGACCCCACCTCAAACACATTTACAGGAATAATTGGTACAACCACTAACAGTAACCAGAGATACCTTTTCAACCCTATTACCTACAGCATATACTACTTCAAGAGATTCGCCGGAATCTTTAATCCATGCTCTTTAAAGAACTTGGCTGCACCAGGATGCAGTGGGACCATCAGGCCATCAAACGCCTGGGATATCTTTATCTGCTTTGCTACCTGATGCGCCTTTGCAAGGTCATCAAGGTTTGTATAGAGTATCTTTGTTACATCATATACTATCTTGGTAGGAACCTTGCTACCAGCAACGAGCGTGGATCTTACAGCAACTGTTTGCACATCTCTATCCATACCATTGTAGGTCTTCTTCGGAATAATAACCTTCACATAGAATGGATAACCAGATGTATGTAATTTCTTTATGACATTATCTGGAATGGGTATTAAGTGGATAGGAACCCTCACAGCCGTCATATTAACAGCAGGTGCAGGAAATGCTATGACTGTGAAGTTTGCATCTATCTGTCCGAGCACAAGGCTCTGAGCTGCCTCAGAGAATGTCTGGTATATCTTGTTTATCTTGTTCCATATACCCGCAGCAGTCAACACTCTCTGTGCTGCGGCAGCACATCCACTACCTGCCGCCCCAACGACAACCCTTTTGCCAACAAGGTCCTGAAGTGTCTTAATCTTGCTGTCTGCCCTCACAACTATCTGTATGGCTTCTGGATAAAGTGTTGCAATACCCCTCATATTCTTTACAGGGTGTCCTTTGAATCTAACCTTACCATTGTAAGCCTCCCATGTTACATCGTTCTGGATTATAGCCATCTGCGCCTCACCATTGGCTATAGCCCTTGCATTTGCGACACTCGCACCACTGGTAACACCCTTTGCCGAAATAATACCCTTCGCCTTCTGGTTTAGCACCTTGGCAAACATGCAACCAAGTGCAAAATAGACACTACCCGGACCCGAACCCGTGTAAATCGTAATCGGATAAGGAGCAGCCACCGCAAAGTTGGCACCTAAAGCAACCCCGAAAACCAGACTCAAAATCAATACAACACCAACTACCCCACGTTTCATAACTCACATCACCTCCACTAAGATTTTGGATTGAAAACTACAGCCACAATCCTACTCTTCACTCCTTCCAGTTCTCACCCCCCCTTATATCCTCATTTTAAATTATACCACAACTTGGCAGATTATAAACGCTCTATAACCATCGCAACTCCCTGCCCCCCACCTATACAAAGGGTAACAAGTCCAAACTGCTTATCATAGCGATGAAGGGCATAGATAAGGGTCGTTAATATCTTCGCACCTGTTGCTCCTATCGGATGTCCAAGCGCAATTGCACCACCATGAATATTCACCTTGCTGTGGTCCATCTTTAACTCCCTTTCAACTGCTATAACCTGTGCAGCAAACGCCTCATTCAGTTCAATAAGGTTTATATCAGAGAGGGCCAATCCAGCCATAGAAAGCGCCTTTGGTACAGCCTTAACAGGGCCTATTCCCATATGGTCTGGTGCAACTGCCGCATTAGCATAGCTCATAATTCTTGCCAGGGGTTTCAAACCTTCTGCTCTTGCCCAGTCCTCATCTGCAACAACAACAGCAGCAGCAGCATCACACAACGCTGAACTCGTCCCCGCTGTTACAGTCCCATTCTCCTTGTATATAGGCGGTAACTTGGCTAATTTCTCCAGCGATGTGTTTCTTCGAGGTATCTCTTCATCCTTAAAAACTACCGTCTCTTTCTTCATTTTTACTTCAACCGGCAAGACCTCATCAGAGAACTTCCCAGAATCCATAGCTTCTATCGCCCTTCTGTGGGATTCAAGGGCATACTCATCCTGCCCCTTTCTGGAAATACCATACTCCTCTACAAGGACTTCTGCAGTTGCACCCATCATCATGTTTGCCATGGGACAGAAAAAGCCATCTTTGTGCATGGCATCATATATTTCCTTATTGCCCATACGGTAACCCCACCTTGCACCCTGTAAGAGATAAGGTACCTGACTTGCAACCTCCGTGCCACCCCCTATCGTAACACGCTCCCTGCCAAGCAGGATGTCATCTGCCGCAAGCATAACAGCCTTTAGCCCAGAACCACACCTCTTATTTACCGTAAACGCAGGTACTTCCTCTGGTAGTCCCCCAAATATAGTACACATTCTCGCAACATTTGGGCCAACACCTGCCTGCCATGCATTTCCCATGATTACTTCCCCAATATCCCCTACCGAGACACCTGACCTCCTAACAGCCTCTTTTACCACAAGAGCGCCTATCTCAGAAGCAGTAAGAGATGAAAGTGTTCCACCAAATTTTCCGCCAGCAGTTCTAACAGCTGCAAGTATTACAGGCTTACCCATCAGCCACCACCCCCTTCATCGTTTCAAGGGGCTCTTTCACTACAAACTCTGCATCTGTATGCTCCCTTAGGTCATTCAATGTGGTATCCGGGGCTATTTCCAACAATACCAGTCCTTCAGATGTAACTTCAAACACCCCCATCTCAGTAAATATTTTGTTAACAACCTCCTTACCTGTTAGCGGCAAAGAACACCTTTTAACTATCTTTGGTCTTCCCTTAACCGTGTGCAGTGTAGCAACAAAGACCTTTTTAGCACCTGTAACAAG
>JAGHAJ010000193.1 GCA_021161545.1 Synergistota bacterium
AGCAAATGGAAGATCTACAGAGTCCTTGGCACTTCTATGAAGAAGATGTTTGTAGTATGGAGCACTCTCGGTGCTGCTGAATTTTCCATCTCCTACCTAAGCTTTGGCGTGCGAATCGAACAACTAATTCACAAAGGTATCATAATAGTTGCAGTTGCATCTGTAACAGTGCTGTTTATGAAAGTGCTATCAAGGGCACTCCAAGAAACAGAAGACAAAGTTCTCTACGGAAGCTCTATTATAAGATTCATCATAAACCTCTTCCTTTTCAGTATTGGCGTAGCAATAGTGCTGCAAATTATAGGCGTTTCCATAACTCCTATGATAACAACCTTGGGTATAGGTGGCATTGCAGTTGCCCTCGCCTTACAGGATACACTATCAAACATATTCTCTGGAATGTATATACTATCCGTAAAACAGATAAGGCCTGGTGACTACATAAGAATGAACACCGGAGAAGAGGGATATGTGGAAGACATAGGATGGAGAAACACAACCGTTAGAATGCTTTCCAACAACTTAATCATAGTTCCAAACTCAAAACTGGCATCATCCATCGTGGTAAACTACCACCTTCCCATCCCTGAAATGTCAGTAGTAATCCAGCTTGGGGTCAGCTACGATTGTGATCTGGAAAAGGTTGAAAGGGTAACAATAGAAGTAGCCCGATCCATTCAGCAAGAAGTAGAAGGAGGAGTAAAAGACTTCCAACCTTTTATAAGGTATCACACATTTGCAGAATCAAGTATTAAATTCTCTGTCATTCTCAGAGTAAAGCAATTCACAGACCAGTACCTTATAAAACATGAATTCCTTAAGAGACTTCTTAAAAGATATAAAGAAGAGGGTATCCACATTCCTTACCCCGTAACAACCATTTATCTAAAAAGAGAGAAAGGAAGTTCATGACCTTATGAAGTGCATGCAGTCACGCAAGAACCTTATACCAATTTTTTCTCCTTCTGAATGTATCCCTTTATGCTGAGGATTTGCCTCGGTAACCATTAACGATAGATCTTCATCTTTCAAATAGTACTCCACAGAGGCACCCAAGTAAACTCTCCTATCCACAGTAAGATCCATATCTCCCCCGCCAGGAGGACATATTTCTATAGATTCTGGCCTAAGTATCACCAGAACCTCATCACCTATACTGAAGCCCTTTGGTGTAAAGTCAATGGTATACTCCTTTCCAAGCATTTCAATAATCGTAGATTCATCAGACATCTCTACTATCTTAGCATCTACAATGTTAACCCTCCCTATAAAATCTGCCACAAATCTGTTAGCAGGTTTTCCATATATTTCCCACGGAGTTCCAACCTGTTGCACCTTCCCTTCATTCATCACAACTATCCTATCCGCCATACTCATAGCCTCACTCTGATCGTGAGTAACGTATATAGATGTGATAGAAAGGCTTTGCTGGAGCTTCCTCAGTTCCACTCTCATCTGCATCCTAAGCTTTGCATCCAGATTAGAAAGCGGCTCATCGAGCAGCAACACCTTTGGCTCAACAACAAGGGCCCTTGCAAGAGCCACTCTTTGCTGCTGTCCTCCAGATAGCTGAGATGGATTCCTTGATGTCAATTCTGCTAACCCCAACATCTCTACAACTCTCCTCACCTTATCCTTAATCTCAGACTCGCTAAACCCCTTAAGCCTCAATCCAAAAGCTATGTTCTCAAACACAGATAGATGTGGAAAAAGCGCATAACTCTGGAACACCATACCCGTATTCCTTTGATAGGGAGGGATATCGTTAACTTTCCTATCTTCAATGAATATCTCTCCACTTGTCGGAGTCTCAAAACCAGCTACTATCCTCAGTGTAGTAGTCTTACCACAGCCAGAAGGTCCCAATAAAGTCAAAAATTCCCCATCCTTCACATCAAGAGATACATTATCAACAGCAATTACATCCTTAAAAACCTTTGTCACATTCCTAAGAGATACACTCATCCCATACCACCCTTATGTAGATATTTCAGTAGGAATCTCACCCATTTTTCGGGTAACAAACTTCGCCAGCCATATAAATGCAGTTATTATGATAAAGAGTATAACAACTGCTGCAGATGCATTTTCTATCCTACCTATGGAAAGTTCATCCAGAATAAACACTGTAAATATGTACCAACTCGGAGAAACGAGAAAGACTATCGCACTTATCGCAGTTAAAGAACGTTCAAATGTATAAACCAGACCAGAAAAGAAGGCAGGTGAGATAAGCGGCATGGTAATTTTTCTAAAGGTTTGCATCCTGTTTGCACCTAAATTCATTGCCGCCTCCTCGATTGAAGGGTCTATCTGCAGCAAAATGGAGATCCCACTCCTTATACCAACAGGTATATATCTAAAGATAAAGTTGAGTATTATTATATAAGCCGTCCCACTCAACAACAGTGGATACCGATTAAACGCAAGCATATACCCAATACCTACAACCGTACCAGGCAAAAAGAAGTTTAACATAGTAGACATCTCCATAAACTTATTCGTACGCAACTTCGTCCTTATGATCAAAAAGGCTATAAATATACCAATAATGCCAGAAATAGGGGTTGCTATACCAGCAAGTATCAATGTATCAAAAAGATACTCTCTTCCTGCCTCCCATATATACGCAAAGTGCTTAAAAGTAAAAACGTGATTTATCATCCATATATCGGTAAATCCCCCCCACAAAACAGTAGCATAAAACACTGCCACTATCCCCAATACTACTATACACAGAGTTACCAATATGCCTTTCGCCAATTTCGAGTGAGGCTGTGGATGCAAGGATGATGGCTTTCCCGTCACAGTAATATAAGACCTTGAATGGATTATCTTTTGCTGGATGAAGAATATAGCAAGGGCAGGAAGCAACAGGAGGAGTGCCACAGCTGCCCCTTTGTCTATATGAAACTGTGCTGTAATCTGGAAATAAGCCTGAACCGAAAGCACAGGAAATCTACTACCTGCAAGAAGCATCGGATTGCCAAAGTCTGCCATTGAAAGAGAAAAGGTAAGAAGGAAAGCATTTGCCACACCGGTCATGGAAAGAGGAAGGGTCACCTTCCTGAACACATACCACCTTGTAGCACCAAGACTCGAAGCTGCATCCTCTATCGAAGGGTCTATCGATTGAAGGGTCCCCTTTATAGTCAGATAAGCTATAGGAAACAATCCTATGGTCTCAACTATCACAAGTCCCTTAAAGCCGTATATTGAAAAGTCTGTTATACCCAGTAACCCCTTGGTAATGAGTCCATTATACCCAAGTAGCAGCACTGCAGACAGGGCAAGCAAAAATGGAGGTGAAAGGATTGGCAGTGTTGCCAGCAAATCAAATATCTTCCTCTTTCTTCTTGTTATATCAACTCTCGTAACGGTATATCCAAAAAGGTATCCAATAACAACAGATAAAGACGCCACAACAGTGGCAACTTTCACACTATTGATAAATCCTCGAATAAAGTAGTGTCTTTGGAGTATCTCTCCAAAGAGCCTCAGGGTAGGCATTCCCTCGGGAAAGAAGACCTCTATAAATATGTAAGCCAGAGGGTAGACCACAAAAAGCAGAATACTTCCTATTAGCAACCATACAGCAAGATTAAAGAAAAAATCACGCTTCTCTTTTGCCTCTGTATTCACTACATTCCCTCCTAATTTATAAAGCATGGAGGGCAAAAACTCACCCTCCATGCTTGCTATTCACACTGCTTAAACTATTTTTTACGCTTCTCCAGTATCTCTTTGGTCCATGTATTTACTATCTTATCTCTGTTCTCACCGGTCCACTTCGCATCATAATTTATAAGGTGAATCTTCTCAAGTGGCGGCCACCCTTTAGGTGGTGTTGCACCAACAGCTGTTGGGAAGTGGAAGAAACCCGTCTTTGCCCAGAGGTCCTGCGCCCTCTTTGAAAGCATCCAGTTGATAAATGTCTTTGCCTCTTTCACATGTTTTGCACCCTTTATCAAAGCAGTTCCGCCTATCTCATAACCAGTTCCTTCCTTAGGGAATGTGAGAATCAAAGGATAATGTTTTTCGTATATTCTGTGAAGTATATCCTGGCCAAATATGACACCTATTGCACACTGTCCCAGCCCTGCAGATGTTCCACCAGTTGCACCATGCTCAGTGTAAAGCTGAATCTGCCTATCAAGCATCTTCAAATAATCAAATGCCTTATCCCATCCAAATATCTGAATCAGCGTGGAGACTATCGTCAAAGCTGTTCCTGAAGAACCCGGATTAGGCATCTGAATGTTGTTCCTATAATAAGGATTCAACAGGTCCATCCAGCTCGTTGGTGGTCCAAAGAACTTGTTCTTTTTCTGCATCTTTGCGAGGTAATCCTTGTTCGTTGCAAACCCTATTATTCCAAGGTAGATACCATTCCAATAGCCCTTTGGGTCCCTGTACTTTGCAGGAATGTTTTTTGCATTCGGTGGAACATAAGGTTCAAGCAAACCATATTCCGCTGCAGTCACATAGGAGTCAGAAGGTCCACCTGTCCAAACATCTGCCTGAGGGTGCTCCTTCTCTGCCCTGATCCTGTTCAGAGTAGTACCCGAAGACATCCTCACCCACTTTACATGGATACCGGTATCCTTCTCAAACTGCGAAATAATTATTTTGGCTTCTGCTGCATCGTAAGTGACATACACCGTCAGCGTCTTTGCTGCAAGGCTCGTTGCACCGAACAGAAATATCATTGCCATTGCCAGAAATACCGTCCACCTCTTCCTCATAAAATGCACCTCCTCTTAGTGTTTTATACTAAACCACTAATAATTATACAAGACACACATCCGTTGTCAAGGCTCGCACTCACTTTTGTGAATAAAATACAACTTGCCATCAGTAACCCAATTATACAATATCGTAATCCTTGAATATCTGAAAGAGCCTTGACATTCCTACATTACCCCCACTAACCACTACAATAACCTTTTCCCCAATATCTCTTAACCTGCCAGAGCGAAGAGCTGCAATACCAACAGCACCTGCACCCTCTATCACAAAGTGATGTTTATCCAGAGAAAATGCCATTGCCTCAGCTATCTCCTCATCTGAGACAAGAACAACATCATCCACATATCTTTTTACCATCTCAAATGTGTACCTATTATCCAGCCCAATACCGCCCAAAAGACCATCAGCAATGCTAACTTCTTCTTGAACATCAACAGGCTTGCCTACCTTGAGGCTATGGTACATTGCAGGTCCTTTATCCATAGAAACACCAATAACCTTGATATCCGGATTTATAGACTTAAGTACAAGTGATATACCGCTTATCAACCCACCACCAGAAAGTGGCACAATTACCGTGTCTACATCTGGCA
>JAGHAJ010000260.1 GCA_021161545.1 Synergistota bacterium
TAGGATATAAAAAGTGTATGAATGTTCCGGGTCTTATATTTGCTGATAGATATATATTACAGAACCTTGTTAGGGATAAGGTTTACGAGCAGGTAGCTAATGTCTCGTGTTTACCGGGTATAGTTGGGTACTCTATAGGGATGCCAGATATTCATTGGGGATATGGTTTTCCTATAGGGGGAGTGGCTGCAATGGATGTGGATGAAGGTGTTATATCTCCTGGAGGGGTGGGATATGACATTGCATGTGGTATAAGATTGCTCGTGCTTGATGTGCCTGTTTCAGATGTTACATCTTATATGGATACTCTTCTAATAGAACTTTTTCACACAATACCATGTGGGGTTGGTAGAGATGGTAAGATTAAACTTGCTTATAGGCAGTTAAATGAGGTGCTCTCCAGAGGTGCAAGATGGGTCGTTGAGAAGGGTTATGGAATAGATGATGACCTCTTAAAATCCGAGAATGAAGGCATTATGGCTGATGCGGACCCAATTCTTGTTAGTAAGAAAGCAAAGGAAAGAGGGAAAAATCAGTTGGGAACCCTTGGTTCAGGAAACCACTTCCTTGAAGTTCAGGTAGCTGATGTAGTGTTTGATAAAGGTATTGCAAGTGCTTTTTTCCTGACAGAAGGTAAGGTTACTATAATGATTCACACGGGCTCCAGAGGGTTAGGACATCAGGTGTGTGATGATTACATTAAAGTTATGAAGGGATCAATGGTGAAGTGTGGTATATCTGTACCAGATGCACAGCTTTCTTGTGCCCCAATTAAGTCCAAGGAAGGGAAGGATTACATAGGGGCGATGAACGCTGCGGCTAACTTTGCTTATGCGAATAGGCAGATGATAACACATATGGTCAGGGAGGCTGTGCAGAAGGTGTTTGGTGGAGCACATGTAGGACTGGTTTATGATGTTTCACATAATCTTGCATCTATTGAAGGACATGCTGGGAAGGTGCTTTGTGTTCATAGAAAGGGGGCTACGAGGGCGTTTGGAAAGGGTTCAAAATATGTTGTCCCCTATTATAGAGATGTTGGACAGCCTGTCTTGATACCGGGGAGTATGGGTTCTTTCTCGTATGTACTCATTGGCACTGATGTAGCTGAAAGTAAGGCGTTTTCTTCGACATGTCACGGTGCTGGTCGGGTTATGAGTAGAAGAGAGGCGAAGAGGAGCAGGAAAGGGTCTGATGTTGCCGATGAGTTGGCACATTCTGGTATAAAAGTCCTTTTCCGCTCTAAGGTAACACTTTCAGAGGAGGCTCCAGCTGCCTACAAGGATATAGATGCTATTGTCAGAGTTGTGGATTCCGTGGGTATTTCGAAAAAAGTGGCAAGAATGAGGCCTCTTGGGGTTGTCAAAGGGTAGATGTGATTGTGTTTTTTATACCATTGGACTTTAGTGTAAGAGATATGCGCTTTGCAGACTTCAAGTTGGGGCATATTCCAACGATGGTAGGTCCACTTCCAGTTATTCCGGTGGCTACACAACCCAATTTTAACAGCTTCTCTCTTATGCTTTGTGTCTTTTCTTGGTAAATATCAAGGTCATTGTATAAGAGGTAAAGTTGCCTTTTTGGTGTTTTGATAAGGCTGTCAGCTTTAAGATATGCTTCCTTTGTGGATACACCATAGTCTTGAAATATCAAAACAAACCAGATTCTTTTGGTGAGCGTAAGAGGTAAAATATGCTCCCCTCTTCCATAGATGATAGCACACTTGCCGTTTAGGAAGAAATTTACATCGCTACCTATTCTTTCACCTATCTGGTAAAGCTCTGTTTGAGGGATTTTTACACCGAACATCTCTCTTAGGGCGAGTATGGTATATGCAGCATTGCTACTCTCTCCACCCATTCCACTGCCTATGGGTATCCTTTTGTGTATAAAGACGCGTATGCCATCTCTTATGGAAAAAAGCTCTTTGAAGAGCAAAGCAGCCTGTCTTACAGTGTTTCTCTCGTCTGTTGGTAGTTCAGAATGGTTGGTGGATAACTCCACCCTTGGGGAAGACAGTCGCTCAAAGTACAGCGTATCTGCTACAGACACCTTAACTACTAAGGAGAAGATATCATGATAGCCATCTTCTCTCTTGCCCAACACTTTGAGGAATAGATTTAGTTTTGCGAAAGATTTAGTGATTAAAATATCCTTCTTTCTTCTGAGCACAAGTACAGCTCAATCTCTCCCGTGAATAAGTCCGTATATCTGTAGGATACTCTTCTGTTTTTCTGGTTTAGCTGGACAATAAAAAAGTGAGTATAAAGCTTGTGAATGGTGCCCCGGTTTTCCTCTTTTTTTCTTCTCCCCTTTAGATCCCTTATCCTGACATCCTCACCTATGTAATTTTCTAATGTCCTTTTTATCTTTGCTAAGGAGTCAACTGCCATACGAATATCTCCTTAGAATAAATTTATTAAATTATATCATAAATTTTATTATCTGTCAAATCTTGTGCTTTGATACTAGTAGATAGGTATAGACATATCTACCAGCCACCAGAATTAGAAGGAGCAGAAAGGGAAAAGGCAATGGATATCATATCTTCTAAAAGTGGTTCTCTGGATTTAATACCCGTTAAGTTGATACCTCTAAAAAGATATCAAGCGGCCCACCTTCTCTTCGGGCTGCTTAAAGTGTATAATCTAAATA
>JAGHAJ010000097.1 GCA_021161545.1 Synergistota bacterium
GATGTTATAATCGGTGGAGATGGAGAGGTAAAAGCAGATATCTTCTCTAAGAATGTCGTGATAGGGGGCAAAGTTGAAGGTAATATAGAGGCAAAAGATAGACTTGAGGTGTCCTCTACAGGAAAGCTGGTAGGAAATATAAGGGCAAACTCACTCAAGATAGATGAAGGAGCTGTGTTTATAGGTAAGAGTGAAATGCTGAAGGAAGAGGTCAAGGAAATAGAAGAGGTTCCTGATTCAGAAGAACTTCAACAAGAGGAGTATTAGGTAAATATAGGAATGTCTGAGTTCAACTGGTCGTTACTCGTAATAGTACTGCTGATTGCAGGGGTTATTGCCTTCATAGGTGATAATATAGGTATGAAGATTAGCAGGAAGAGACCCTCTATATTTGGTCTTCGCCCCAAATATACTACGAGTTTTATTACAGTTGTTACTGGTATAGCTATAGCATTGAGCATTGTGCTGATATTATCTTACACTTCTCCTACTGTAAATACTGCCCTTTTTGGTATCAAGCGGTTACAGAGGCTTTTATCTTCTTTGTCTAAGGAGGTAGAGGTAAAAACGAAGATCTTGGAGAGAAAAAGTAAAGAGCTTCTCGAAGCTGAAGCACAAGAAAAAGCCCTGAATAAGCAAATACTTGAACTAAAAGAGCAGAGAAAGAAACTTGTAGCAGATATTAGTGAGCTTAAGGAAGTAACCAAAAGATTACAAGAGGGTTTGAGTTGGGTTAGAGAGGGTAAGATTATATTTAGTACCAATGAACTCATATTCCAGGCGGTTTTGAAAGGTAGCTCTGACCCAAAGGTGGTCCAGAAAGAGCTGGTATCCTTCTTAAAGCGAGCGGGTAAGATTGCTTATGTAAGGGGGGCAAGACCCTTTAAGGGTGCAACACAAGTGGCCTTTGTTCTTCGGGATGAGTTTGAAAGGGCTGTGAAGAAGATGCTTAAAGATGGGCAGATGTTTGGTGTTCGATTTATAGCTTTGAGGAATACGGTGAAGGGTGAACCTGTAATAGGACGTTTTGAGATATTTCCTAATAAGTTGATATTTAAGAAAAGAGAGGTAATCCTGTCAAGAAGGGTAGATGGAAGGCTTTCTCGCGTAAAGATAGAACAAGAGTTGTTTTCTATTCTGAAGGAGGTTAATAAGATGGGTGTGAAGGAAGGCATTGTTCCAGATCCTTACAAACATACTGTGGGGAGTATACTTGCATCCTCATTTTATGAGACGGTTAGTGGGATAAAAGCAATAAATGGTTATGCGCAAGTTGATGTATTAACCTTAAGAGATATATACTCTATAGGTCCTCTTATGGTTGAATTTAAGGTCAAGAAAGTTAACGAGTGAGGAATAATTATGGTAGATTATAGGTTTTCTGGGGATAGTACCATTTCTGTGAAGTTTGGTAATGAGATAAGGCCAGATATAAATAAGTATGTTAGGAGTATGCGCCTGCTCATAGAGAGAGCGTCTATATCCGGGATAAGGGAAATGGTTCCGACCTATTGCTCGTTGTATATCCATTATGACCCTTTGGTAATAGATGATGTTGAATTATTAGAGAAGTTGAAGTCCCTGGAAGGAAAAATAGAGGATGTAGAACTACCACCTCCTAAGGTTATAGATGTGCCTGTTGCATATGGTGGGGAGTATGGTCCTGATATAGAGTATGTAGCAGACTATCATGGAATAACAGTCGATGATGTCATAAAGTATCATGCAAATAGACCTTACCTTGTCTATATGCTTGGTTTTACTCCTGGGTTTACTTTTCTTGGTAGTGTAGATGATGCTATTGCCACACCGAGGCTTAAAAACCCCAGGCTGAAAGTACCTGCTGGTTCTGTTGGGATAGCTGGCAAACAGACTGGTATATATGCTATAAGTTCACCGGGGGGATGGCAACTGATAGGAAGGACATATCTGCGCTTTTATGACCCAACAAGGACCCCACCTACACCTGTTAAGGCGGGAGATTATATAAGATTTATACCTGTATCTCCAGAGGAGTTCGAAATGCACAGGCAAGAGGTGGAAGATGTAGAAACAACGGTTGTGGATAAAGATTGGGTGCCAGAGGGGAGAGATGCCATAGAGGTAGTTTCTCCAGGGATGCTTGCTACCGTTCAAGATAGAGGAAGATATGGCTATCAGGAACTTGGAATTTGTACTGCAGGTGTTATGGATGAGATCTCCTTTAGAGTGGCGAATTGCCTTGTAGGAAACGGTGATAATGCAGCTGCCCTCGAAGTGACATTTGGCGGAACTGTATTACGTTTCTTGAAAGATACTATGATTGCGATAACAGGTGGCGACCTTTCTCCTTCGCTGAATGGGAATCCTGCTGATATGTATAAGGTCTTGAAGGTGAAGATGGGAGATGTTCTATCATTTGGAGGTTGCAGGAAAGGTTTTAGGTCCTATGTGGCTATTGCGGGTGGAATAGATGTTCCTGTGGTAATGGGTAGCAGATCCACAGACTTAAAGGCTAAAATTGGAGGTTATAAAGGTAGGAAACTACAAAGGTCAGATATATTACACACGTTTGATGTGGATATGGATTTAAGCAGAGAGGGGTTGAGTGTTGATAGCTCTTTGTTTTCTTTCGGCGATGAAGGGATTTTCCGTGTAGTAGAAGGACCCGATGATGAGTATTTTACCAAGGAGGCGAAGGATGTCTTTTATGGCTCAGAGTTTATTGTGACTGATAAGATAGATAGGATGGGATATAGACTGCAAGGTCCGTATATTGGGCATAATGAGAGAGGAGCTGGAATTATATCTGATGGTATATCTTTTGGCACCATTCAGGTACCTGGAGAGGGTTATCCTATAGTGCTGCTGAAAGATAGGCAGGCAGTGGGTGGCTATACAAAGATAGCCACATTGTTAACCGTGGATGCATATAGGTTTTCTCAGCTTAAACCTGGTGATAGGGTGAGGTTTAAGAGAGTTGATGTAAAATTTGGGCATAATTTACTTAGAGAAGTGGAAAGGAGGTTATCCATCGTAGGAAAGAGAAATCGGAAAGTCTATAGGGTTAGGGTAAATAAGATGGTGTATGAAGTTGTTGTAGAGGAGGTGTAGTCCATTGTCTTGGAAAGTTGACCTTAACAGTGATATGGGTGAGAGCTTTGGGAGGTATACGCTTGGCTATGATAGTGAGGTTCTGAGATTTGTATCTTCTGCGAATATTGCCTGTGGCTTTCATGCCAGCGATTTTATGGTTCTTTCTAAGAGTGTGGATGCAGCTGTGGATATGGGTGTAGCAGTTGGAGCACATCCTGGCTATCCAGACCTGCAAGGATTTGGCAGGAGGAGTATGGACCTCACGTCTCAGGAAGTAGAGAACCTTATCTTGTATCAGCTCGGTGCTATAGATGCCTTTCTGAAGACAAAGGGAGGTAAGTTGCAACACTTGAAACCTCATGGTGCTCTCTATATAGATACGTATAAGAGGGCTATAAATGGGGACTATAGTTATGCAGAGGCTGTAGGTAGGGCTGTGAGGAACTTTGACCCTTCTATTATTTTGGTTGGTCTTGCTGGTTCGAAGATGGTAGAGGTGTGGAAGAGTATGGGACTTAGAGTTGCAGAAGAAGTGTTTGCTGATAGAGCATATAATTCTGATGGAACACTTGTTTCTAGGAGAAAAGATGGCGCTGTTATAACTGATGAGAAGGAAGTTGTTAGTAGGGTTATAAAGATGGTAAAGGAGAAGGTAATAGTCTCAGTAACGGGGGATGTTCTTACGAATTTCCATTTTGACACGATATGTGTGCACGGTGACACTCCTACAGCTGTGAAACTTGTTGAGAAGATAAGAGATGCGTTTTCTGAGGAAGGGATAAAGGTAGTTCCTATGGGTGAGATTGTTTAATCTCTTACTTCGATCTTGCCCTTAAAGTATTTTTGTATGAGAGATTTTAGAGATACTATTTCTTCGTGGGAATAGGAAGATATCTTTTTTGCTTTACTGTCTAAGGTTTTCACATTTCTGAACTGTTGCCATACCCATATCTTTGCATCTTTAAGGTATCTTGACATCTCTTTGAGAGCTTCTGTGCTTGTGAGCGGTGGATATAGGGTGGTCCTTATTTCGTATGGGGTTTTTAGCTTTGTGGTTATAATTGAAAGGCTCTCTTTTATCTCTGGGGCATAATCTTTTTCTGCAAGCAGGTGGTATTTTGATGGCGGAACCTTGAAATCCATTGCCCAGAAATCTACCAGCGGAGATAACTCTTGTATCCTTTCGGGAAATGTTCCATTTGTATCCATCTTTACTGAGAATCCCATTTCTTTCACATGGTTGAGAAATTTTTTTAGCTCTTTTGTATAAAGTAGGGGTTCTCCTCCTGTTATGGCGACAGCGTCAAGTAGTCCAGTTCTTTTTTTCAGGAATGCTATAATCTCTTCTTCCTGTATGTGCGGTGAATCCTCACTTGGTCTCACTAATTCTGGGTTATGGCAGAATGGACACCAGAGGTTACACCCCCCGGTGAACAATAGTGTAGATAGTTTTTCTGGATAGTCTATGTAGGATAACTTTTGCCATCCATAGAATATCATGCTGTCAGTTTTACCTCCGTGGTAACACCATATGATTTTCTTTCTTTGAACTCCTCTTGTTTTCCGCTATTCCATGTAGATACAGGCCTGTAGTAACCGACGACTCTTGAGTAGACTTCTGTTTTTGTGCCACATATAGGGCATTTCCAATGTTCACCAGCTATGTACCCGTGCTCAGGACATATGGAGAATGTTGGAGTTATGGTCATGTACGGTATTCTGAACCTTTCGAAGGCCCTTCTTACAAAGAGTTTTGCTGCTTCAGGTGTTGGAGCCTCTCCGAGGAATGCATGGAAAACTGTTCCGCCGGTGTACAGGGTTTGCAGGTCATTTTGGTGTTCTAATGCTTCGAATGGGTCATCTGTAGCACCTACTGGGAGAAATGTAGAATTCGTATAGTAAGGTGTGTTCTGTCCGGCAGTGATTATATCGGGGTATTTATCTTTATCGTGTTTTGCAAGTCTGTAGCTTGCACCTTCAGCTGGTGTAGCCTCGAGGTTATAGAGGTTACCTGTTTCTTCCTGAAAATCAGATAGTTTTTCTCTCATGAATTTAAGTACTCTAACGGCGAAGTCTTTACCCTCAGGATGAAGGATGTTGACGCCAAGGAAGTTGAGGCATGCTTCGTTCATACCAATGAGTCCTATAGTAGAGAAATGGTTATTGAAGTTTCCGAGATACCGTTTTGTATAGGGTAAGAGTCCTACTTCGAGACTTCTATTGACAACTTTTCTTTTTATCTCAAGTGATGTCTTTGCTATTTCCATGAGTTTTGAGAGTCTATCGAAGAATTCGTCTTCTGTTTCGGACAGGTACCCTATTCTTGGCATGTTTATAGTGACAACACCAATAGACCCTGTCTTATCTGCAGAGCCGAACAGTCCTCCGCCTCTCATTCTTAGTTCTCTGACGTCCAGTTGCAGGCGGCAGCACATGCTTCTTACATCTCCCGGTTTAAGAGAGCTGTTTATAAAGTTCTGGAAGTATGGGACACCGTATTTAGCTGTCATTTGCCAGAGCAGTTTTGTATTTTCTGTGTCCCATGGAAAATCTTTTGTAATGTTGTATGTAGGAATAGGGAAGGAGAATATCCTGCCTGTGTAGTCACCTTCGAGCATGACTTCAATAAATGCTCTGTTTATCATATCCATTTCTTTCTGGTAGTCTCCGTAAGTTCCAAGTTCGTCTTTTTCTTCTCCGCCTATGATGACTGTACGGTCTTTCATGTCTTCTGGTACTGTCCAGTCGAAGGTGAAGTTTATAAACGGTGGTTGTGATCCCCACCTTGATGACACATTCATAGCGAACACCATTTGTTGTATGAGCTGTTTTACCTGTGTGTAGTCGAGTTTGTCTGCTCTTACAAATGGAGCAAGGTATGTATCAACAGAATTGAATGCTTGTGCGCCTGCGAATTCCATCTGCATAGTTCCGAGGAAGTTTACCATTTGCCCTGTGAGGGCGGACAGGTGTTTTGCGGGACCGCTGTTTATTTTCTCTGGTATACCCCCAAACCCATCTCTTATAAGGTCTTCTATGGACCATCCGGCACAGTACGCTGTGATGCCGTAAGAGAGGTCATGTATGTGTATATCTGCATTGATATGTGCGTTTCTTACCTCATCTGGATATATCCTGTTTAGTGTATAGTGGGCGAGTACAGACCCTGCTGTATGGAGCATAAGTCCTGAGTATGAAAATGCGGAGTTGGAATTTTCCTTGGTTCTCCAGTCTTTTTGTGATATATAATCAGAAACAAACTTTTCTA
>JAGHAJ010000022.1 GCA_021161545.1 Synergistota bacterium
GGAACATACAAAAATACTGCCTGAACTATAAAGTTTATACCCATCGTAGTAATCGCAAGAAAGTCGTCCCTAACCCTCAAGCTCGGCATACCCAACACAACACCTATAGCAGCAGTGATAATAACAGCCATTATTGCAGATGCCCATATTGGTAGCCCAAATTTCACCGAGAGTATAGCAGAAGTATACGCACCTATAGCCCAGAATGCTGCATGTCCAAGAGATATTTGCCCTGCATATCCCACTATTATATTCAGACCCAATGCAAGAATTATGTATATACCAACTGTGATAGCCAGCGTTACAATATATCCACCCATTTTCATCTACCCTTTCCAAATAAAAAACTTAAGCCCTCAGGCCTAAGGAGTATAACTGCTATCATTGCTATAAAAGCAATGGAATCCCTTGGTAGAGGAACACTAAAAAATCCTATAATAATGGTCTCTGTAAGACCTATAATAAGAGAGGCAAGGAGCGTACCCCAGATATTTCCAAGCCCTCCAACCACAATAATGGCAAGCGCCTTATATGCGGGAACATCACCCATAGCAGGGTAAACAGAATTGAAATAAACTCCAACAAGCAGCCCTGCAGCCCCTGCCAACGCAGAGCTCAGGGCAAATGTCAGCATCGTGGTTTTTTGCACATCTATACCCATTACAGAGGACATATCCATATCTTGAGAAACTGCCTTCATGGAAAGACCAAATTTTGTCTTCTCAACCACAATCCAGAGAAATACGATCAGCAGGATGGAGACAAAAAGGACCAATAACTGTGTCGCACTTATAGAAACACTGCCCCATCTATATTCTCCAGATATAATCGCAGATGGAAAAGAATGAATGTAAGGGCCAGCAACAATTCTGCAAGCTTCTTCTACGGATATAAACAAGCCTATACTTGCTATCAAAGGAACAAGCGGTGGAAAAGATAAAAGATGATAGTAAACATAGTTCTGAATGAGAATGCCTACTACCGCACACGCACCCATCGACACCAACATTGCAAGAACAAAGCTACCCGTATAAGTGTATGTAACCAACCCCGCGTACGCACCTATAACATACACACCCGCATGCGCCACATGGAGTATCCTTAATACTCCATATACCATGGTAAGACCAACCGCTATAAGCGCATATACACTGCCTATTGTTAAACCGTTTATTAACTGCTGTTCCCACAAAGTTAAAGCCCACCAACTTTCTCTTCTATCTTCTGCGTGAAGTTGCTCTCCACCATCTCTCTGATAATCTCTATATCTATTTTCATGTACCTATCTTTATCAAGTGGAGCCACGTGTTGTCTTATCTGTCTATATGCAATCCCCGTTCCCACACCCATCTTCCTCTTCCTAAACTCAAGTCCCTGAGAGGCAACCATAAGCTCTATGGCGAGAATGTAAGAGACATTTATACTGACACTCCTCGCTTTTCTTGCAGCTATAGTCCCCATGCTTACATGGTCTTCTTGATTTGCAGATGTTGGTATGGAATCCACCACCGCAGGCATACAAAGAGTCTTATTTTCACTCACCAGAGCAGCTGCAACATATTGAGGTATCATCATACCTGAATTTAAACCACTCTTCATCACCAAAAACGATGGAAGGCCACTAAGGTTGCTATCCACAAGCCTTGCAACACGCCTCTCAGATATGTTCCCAAGTTCAGAGAGCGCAATAGAAAGGAAATCCATCACCATACCAAGCGGTTCACCATGAAAATTTCCTCCAGATATAATATTTGGTTCATCTTCAAGGAAAACTGGATTATCCGTAACAGCATTTACTTCTACCTCCAAAACACTACCAACATGCTTCAGTGTATCTCTCACCGCACCATGCACCTGTGGGACACACCTCAAAGAGTATGCATCCTGAATACGCATGTGTCCATTTCTATAAACAATATCGCTCCCCTCTATAAGCCTAAGCACATTGGATGCCACTACCTTTTGCCCCTCAAAACCCCTTATATCTTGTAACCTCGGGTCAAACGCATAAGGGACACCTTCCATAGCCTCCAGAGACATAGCCGCCGCAATATCTGCTACCTTTAAAAGCTTCTTACCTCTCAAAAAGGCATCAACACCAATAGCAGCCATCACCGGCGTACCATTTATAATAGCAATCCCCTCTTTTGCTTCGAGTTCAAAGTAAGGAGACAATCCTACCTCCTTAAAAGCCTCAGATGCCCTGACCTTCTTCCCTTTAAAAAAGACATCTCCTTCCCCTATTACAGCAAGCCCCATATGAGCCAATGGAGCAAGGTCTCCACTGGCACCAACAGAACCTTTTTCTGGTATAACAGGCACTATACCTTCATTAAACATATCAACCATACGCTCAAGTAGTTCATACCTCACCCCAGAAAATCCCTTAGCCAGAGTATTTATCCTCAAAAGCATCGCCAGTTTAGATATGCTTTCAGGCAAAGGTTCACCAACACCACAACTATGGCTGAGTAGTAAATTTCTTTGAAGGGCTTTAACATCCTCCTTCGGTATTAACACCTCACTCAACCTACCAAATCCTGTCGTAACGCCATAGATGGTCCTTCCCTCCGCTATAAGAGATTCCAGATGGTTCCGATTTTTTTTCACCCTTTCCACTACTTCAGTCGAGAGCCGCAATTTCACCTCTCTCTCCAAAAGCACCGACTGAAGTTCCTTCAAACCCAACCCCTCAGCCGATATAACTATTTCCTTCAACCTAAGATTCCCCCTTGTTTACAAAGTAGAAGCCGCACTGATAATCCATATCTTTCAAGTCCCTTTCATCTATGGGAAAGAGCTTACATTGTAACGGCCTTTTACCATTGTATATACTGCACTTGTTATCTTCTGTAAGGTACGGACATCTAATACCCAACATACAACACCGACCACACTGCAGACATCTTCCTCTCCTCAAAGCAAGCTGTTTCTCCACGTAAGCCTTCCTGAACTTTCCCAGATACCACCTTCTTAACTTCCCCCACCATATAC
>JAGHAJ010000255.1 GCA_021161545.1 Synergistota bacterium
ACCATCATAAAACCAAAGTGAAGCGGGTGTATCCCAAGCTTTGCAGCTATAGGGGCAAGTATTGGCGAAAGTATTATTATGGCAGCTCCAGTCTCCATAAACATACCAACCATGAGCAGAAATATATTTATTATAAGGATAAAAAAGTATTTGTTATGCGTAAGCGCAAAGAAAGACATTGCAATCTTGTAGGGAATCATGTTTGCTGCAATCACCCACGCAAACACATTTGCCATAGATATTATAAGCAGGATAGCTGCCATGGTTACACCGCTGTGAAACAGTATGCTTGGTAGCTCTTTTATCTTCAGTTCCTTGTAAATAAACTTACCAGTAATAAAAGAATAGACAACTGCAACTGCAGCTGCCTCTGTAGGTGTAAATATACCAAATATTATTCCACCTAATATGATAACAGGAGACAAAAGCGCCCAAAATGCCTTTCTGCCCTCTACCAATATCCTTTTAAACGAAAAACTCTCTACAACAGGATAGTTTCTCGTCTTTGACTCAAGGTATATAACAAACATTAGCGCGAGCCCAAGCATTACACCTGGCATGAAACCAGCCGCAAATAATCCACCTATAGAGACATTCACAGAAACACCGTATATAACCATAATGATACTTGGAGGTATAATAGGCCCTATTGTGGCCGCTGCAGATGTGAGTGCAGCACTGAAGTCGGTTTCATAACCATTCTTTTCCATAGCAGGTATCATTATAGAACCTATAGCTGAGGCATCTGCAACAGCAGAACCGCTAATACCAGCAAATAACATATTCGCAACAACATTCGTGTGTGCAAGCCCACCTTTAACATATCCAACCAGACTGTTCGCAAACCTTATAACCCTTATAGTAGTTCCTCCTCTATTCATTAATTCACCTGCAAGAATAAAAAAGGGCACCGCCATCAGAGGAAAAGAGTCTATCCCAGTAAACATCCTCTGCGTCACTACCTGTAACGGCACTCCCATAGCAAAGACGCAGAGAAAACCAGTTATACCAAGAACGAAAGCCAGTGGCACCCCCAGTATAAAAGTTACAAGGAAGGCTATAACCATAAGCGTTATCATCGCTCCTTCTCCTCCCCTATATCCTTTGACTCCACATTATCTGTCGAAAGGAGCACAAGATGCTTAGAGAACACCATCTTCAATACATGGAGAAACATATAAGTGCAACCAAACGGTATCGCAAAGTAAGGCATCACCATAGGAAGACCCATAGCAGGTGAAGTCTGCAACCTCAATATTAAAAGGAAGTTTGTCCCCTGATATATGAGCATACCTAAAAAGACAACAAGAATAACCTCAGATAGCACTATACACCACTTTCTCAATTCAACAGGGAGCTTATTGACTATAAGCGTAGCACCTATGTGCTTACCCTTTTCCATGGCAACACCTGCACCAACAAAGGTTACCCACACCATCATATATCTCGCAGCTTCCTCCGACCACGTGAGAGGATTGTGAAGAACAAACCTAAATATCACTGCAGAAAACGCAAGAACACTCATAGCTCCCATTAATACAACCACCACCCAGAACCCAACCTTTCCAAATATCTTCAGCAATGTATCCAACACCTTCATCAGAAGAACTCTCACATCCTTCCATATCCAACTAAAAATAAAGGAAGGGACATAATTGCTTGTCCCTTCCTCATCTATGCAGAAAACTCTACTGAATCATCTTAAGCTCTTCTTTTTCCGCGGATTTCACTGCCTGTATAATCTCATCCACCCACTTATCTCCAATCTCCTTCCTCACATACTTGAGAACAGCCGGCTGAGAAAGGTTTCTAAATTCCTGCAGCTGCTTCGGTGTAGGAACATATATCTTCATTCCCATCTTCTTCAAGTGCTTCAGACCCGTTTGCACCTGTCTCTCCGTGAGTGCCCTCTGCGTTATCTTAAAGAGCTGAGCCCCCTCAAACAGCGCAAGTTTTTGATGCTTACTAAGCTTGCCCCACAACCCGTCATTTATAAATATAATAAGAGGATTATACAGGTGTCCGTCTAATATGACATACTTCTGCACCTCATAAAACTTCATGTTGTTTATTAAAGTGACCGGTAGCTCTGCTCCATCTACTACGCCCTGTTGCAATGCCATGTAAAGTTCACCAAAAGCTATAGGTGTCGGAGAAGCACCAAGTGCTTCAACCATCTTCATGTGAGCTGGATTCTCCATTGTCCTTATCTTCAATCCTTTCATATCAGCAGGAGAGTGAATTGGTTTTTTAGCCGTTATAAAGTGTCTGTATCCATTTTCACTTACTGCAAGACACCTAATACCTGTAGCTTTACGCATGTCCTCCATCAGTTTCTGCCCAAATGGTCCATCCAAGACATGCCATGCAACCCATTTGTTAGGAAACAGATAAGGTATATCAAACACCATTATCGGCTTGAACAGCGTAGGTATAGGACCAGTAGTAATAGTCCCCAGCTCGATAGAACCAATCTTAAGGCCTTCAAGTATCTCCTTCTCGTTCCCAAGCTGTGATGCATGAAAAGCCTGCACCTTTATGGTACCCTTTGTTGCCCTATAAACATAGTTTTTGAAGACTTCAACTGCAATGACTGTCCTGTCAGATGGGTCAGCAGGCCCAGCATTGGCAAGCTTCATATTGAAAACCTTGTCTGCCATAGCAGAACCACTCAAAGCAGCAAGCAGAACAACCACCAACAATACAATAAAGGCTCCCAGTTTCTTCAGCATAAAACCACCTCCATTTGATACGCAATGACCTGACTCAAACCCGCACTACTACACCATTACTTTAGACGGCCTCACAAACACTATCTCCGCTTTTACTCTGCTAATCCCCACAAACTTAGCAATCACCTCCCTTCAGAGTATTTCTCAGCTATCTTTTTGTAAGCATCCCTGAAAGGAACACCTGCCCTAACCAGTTCATAGACTCTCTGGGTAGCAAGAACTTCATCTGTAACACTCCTGTTGCACATATCCTCATTAACCTTGAGACGTTCAAACACGAGCTTCATCACCCTTAGCATCTGCTTGGTTATCTCAAAACCATCTATAACAACTTCTTTGAGCAACTGAAAGTCCCTGTGGTATCCGGAGATCAAATTCGAGGACATAGAAACCACTTCCAACATGTGTGCCACAATTCTGTGATGATAAGCCCTTACAAGTTCAAGTGGGTCTGGGTTAAACTTTTGCGGCATTATAGAACTACCCGTGCAAAGTTCCTTCGGCAATATAAGGTATCCCACATCAGGCAAAGAGAAAAGTATTATATCACTTGCGAATCTGTTCAGATCATAGCTTACCTGAGACAACACATACATGACCATAAAGTCAAACTTTCCCCTGCTATTCTGAGCATAGATGGGATTCTCCTGAACCTTGACAAAACCAAGCCTCTGAGAAGTAAACTCCCTGTCTATCTCTACAGGAACTCCATAACCAGCACCAGTACCAAGCGGGGATTGATCAATTATCTTATAAATGGTATCCAGAAGCACCAGATCATCGCTGAGTGCATCACGCAGAGCCATGCCAAACGTCCTAAAATCCGTGGGCATTGCCTTTCTCGTATGTGTAAATCCAGCAAATCTAATATCTCCATAGTTTTCTGAGAATCTCTTTACTGCATCCTGTAATTCAACAATCAATTCCCTTATAATCCCTAACTCCTCCTTATACATCAACCTCAAAGCCGTTAGTACCTGGTCATTTCTGGATCTTGCCGTATGTATCTTCTTTCCCACATCTCCTATCTGCTGCACAAGGAAGTTCTCTATGGCTGTGTGACAATCTTCCTCTTGTCTGGATATCTTGAATTTTCCATCTCTAACCAAAGCCAAAAGTCTTTCAAGGGCATCTTTTATCTCTTCAAACTCATCTTCACAAAGATAAGACATCCTCCTCAACATCTCTGCATGCACCAAAGAGGCCTTTATATCATACTCTATCAGCTTCATATCAACTATGTAATCACTGCCAACCGTAAACTCTTCTACTAACTTATCTACTTCGTATCCTTTATCCCACAGCTTTTCAGACATTTTCAATCTCTTTTCTCCAACCAAACGGATTCTTCTGTCTCAAAACGAGGTTATGCGCCTTCAACCTTATAGCATTAACGTTTATAAAGCCCTTTGAATCCACGGAGTTAAATCCACCCTCCACATCCATACTGGAAAGGTCCTGGTCATACAGAGATGTGGGAGAAAACCTTGCAACAGGTTGAACGTTTCCTTTGTATATGCTAACTATCACTTTCCCGTCTATTGCCTCTTGAGACTTCTTAAAAGCAGAGAGCAAAAAGTCCATCTCAGGCGAAAACCAGAACCCATTGTATATCAACTCTGAAAACTTTGGTATCAGCATATCCCTAAGGTGCATTACCTCTTTGTCCATTGCTATACCCTCAAGGTCCCTATGTGCAATCCACAAGATAGTTGCACCAGGTGTTTCATATACACCTCTTGACTTTATACCTATAAACCTATTTTCTAACATATCTACTCTCCCAACACCGTTCTTTGAACCAATCTCATTCAGATACATAAAGAGCTCAAGAGGGTCTGTCTTCTCAGTGCCATCTTTTAGGTTAACCACTTTTATAGGAATACCATTTTTGAAGTGAATCTCAAGTAGCGTCTCCTCATTCGGTGCATCCTTTGGAGAAACGGTAAGACTAAACACAGACTCATCGGGTGAATACATGGGATCCTCAAGTTTACCAGCCTCATGAGAGATGTGCATAAGATTCTCATCCTCACTGTAGGGTTTTTCGTTATTCGCCCTCACCGGAATACCCTTTTCCTTTGCATAGCTAATCAGGTCAGTCCTACCTTTAAACCTTTCCAAAAACTCTGGGTCCTTCCACGGAGATATAACTTTAAGGTAAGGGTTCAAAGCAGCATAAGAAAGTTCAAACCTAACCTGGTCGTTTCCCTTACCTGTGGCACCATGAGCTACATACTGTGCTCCCTCTTTCTCAGCTATTTCTACCTGCTTTTTAGCTATCAACGGCCTGGCTATAGATGTTCCAAGAAGGTATCTACCTTCATACAGCGCATTCCCCATTAGCGCAATAAAGATAAAGTCCTTCACGAATTCCCTTTTCAGATCTTCCACATACACCTTTGAAGCACCCGTCTTTATCGCCTTCTCTCTGACAGCATCGAAATCATCTCTCTGCCCAACATCTGCAACATAAGCTATTACCTCAAACCCCTTGTCCACAAGCCACCTCAGTATAACAGAGGTATCAAGTCCACCAGAATAAGCCAAAACTACCTTCTCCATCTCCAATCCCCCCTAATAAAGATTAAGGCCCTCATCCCTTTAAGGGACGAGGGCCTATGCTCCCGCGGTACCACCCTTATAGAAGCAAGCCATAGGAATGGTTGCTTCCACTCGCTGACCTATAACGCGGTCAACCGCTCACCTACTTGCACAAAGCTTTCTTCGGCTCGCCTTCAGGGACTCTTTTCACCCTACCACCGTAAGGAAGCTCACACCTCTTTACTTCCCTCTCTGATACAGTTGAGTAAGGCTACTCTTCCCATCATCAGGTTCACACTATTTACAGTTTGGAGAACTTATACCACAAAAAAAATCAGATGTCAATACCTAAATTGGGTGTTCAAGTAGATAGGTATGAAGATATATACCAGCCACCAGAATTAGAAGGAGTAGAAAGGGAAAAGGCAATGGATATCATATCTTCTAAAAGTGGTTCTCTGAATTTAATACCCGTTAAGTTGATACCTCTGAAAAGATATCAAGCGGCCCACCTTCTCTTCGGGCTGCTTAAAGTGTATAATCTAAATACAGAAAAAAGAATATACACAATAC